>QGUR01000166.1 GCA_003242205.1 Chloroflexota bacterium
GCGTTTCGCTTCTGGTCTGGAAGGGCGCGGTCGCCTGCCCGATACGCCGGTCCTGATGGGCGCGATCCGCGCGGCGCTGGGCGCGAACGGCCCGCTGGCCGGCAGGCGGCTGCTGATCACGGCGGGTGGCACGCGGGAACCGCTCGACCCGGTGCGGTTCCTAACCAACCGCTCGTCGGGCAAGCAGGGCTATGCGCTGGCTCAGGCTGCCGTTGATGCGGGCGCGGAAGTCGTGCTGGTGAGCGCGGCGCGCAATCTGCCCGTGCCTTATGGCGTGACCTTTGTCCCGGTCGATACCGCCGAGCGCATGTTGAAGGCCGTACTCGCCAACCTGCCGGCGGCAGACGCGCTCATCATGGCGGCGGCGGTGGCCGACTTTCGGCCGCAGACCATCGCAGAGCAGAAGATTAAGAAACCTCAGGACCCGGACGCGACCCACACGCTGACGCTGGAGCGCACGCCGGACATTCTGATGGAAGTTCGGAAACGGCGCAACGATACCCACTGGCCGCGCGTGGTTGTCGGGTTCGCCGCCGAAAGCGAGAACCTGCTGGAGAACGCGCGTGAAAAGCTCGAACGCAAAGGGCTGGACCTGCTGGTGGCGAATGACATCACCGCCGCGGATGCCGGTTTCGACGCCGATACCAACCGCGTCATCATCATCGACGCGGCGGGCCAGCAGGAAGCGCTGCCGCTGGCGTCAAAAGCGCGCGTTAGCGAGATGATCGTCAGCCGCGTCGCGCAGCTGCTGAGCAGGCTTCCGGGGCGTGGTGGGTAGCGCTACCGCCGGGCGGCAATGCCCTGAATGAACAGATCGACAATCTCGGCGGCGCGGGCCTTTAACGAAAATGTCTCCGGCGCCATCAGCCACGTCATAAAGACGCCGTTCTGAAGCCCCAGCGCGGCGATGGCGGCATCGCGCGGGTCAACTCCCCGGCGCACCTCTCCAGCGCGGATAGCCTCTTCGATACTTGCCGCGGTCGCGTCGATCCAGCGTTTCATGCCAAGGCGCTTGGCCTCTATGCCCGCCTCAAGTTCGGGCGTGACCGCTGTCTTGAAGAGCACGAGTTCCTGAACCGCGCGCGCTTCTTCGTCTTCCTCCATGAATTCCAGCGAGCGCACAAGCTGCCGCCGCAGCAATTCGAGCGGGCTGCCGCCATCAGCGGTGACATCGGCCAGCGCCTGTTCGAGCCGCCGGCTCATTTCGGCGACGAGCGTGTTATACAGTTCGGCCTTGCTGCCAAAGTGCCAGTAAATTGCGCCTCGCGTCACGCCCGCTTCGCTGGCGATATCTTCGAGCGTCGTCGCGGCATAACCTTTGCGGCTGAAAACCTGAAGCGCTGCCTGCAGCAGACTTTTTCGCGTTGCCGCGGCTTCTTCTTTCGTCCGGCGCATAGCTATCCTTTCTCTCACAAACATACTAACCTGCATGTATATTGCGGTCAAGGCAAGGCGTGGAGCGTCAGGGCAGCATTGGGGAAGCGCGCTGTACGGCTCTGTACGAAGGCTGTATAATACCGACCGCCCGGCCCGTCCGGGCGTCCTGCTGACTGCCAGCGGACGCAAGTTTTGAACTGAAACGAGCCGCAGACGCCGTATGGAAACCAATTACTCTCTGGAAGACACCCAGCCCCGAACGCCCGTTACTCCCTCGGGCTATCCGGAAATGCCGCCTCCGTTTATCCAGCCCGATGCCGAGGAACCTGAGATCGGCGGCGGCCCCGGCTGCGCGGTCTGGGGCTGTGTCGGCGTCGGCAGCGTGGCGCTGGCGTTGTTCATCGTCCTGCTGGCGGGCTATGCCGGCTGGTCTTCGGGCAAGCGTCAGGCGGACGCCAGCGCTACGGCAACCCGCAGCGCGGAAATCGGCCAGCAGCTTGAGCGCGTGCCGGTTGACCTGTCCAACGGCAACCTGCAACTCGCTGATGCCCGTCTGCGCTTTCTGGCGACCATGACGCCGGGCGTGCCGGGGCTGGCGGAACTGGCGGTGACGGCGACCGAGGCCTATCTGCAAAGCCTGCCGACGGAAACGCCGACTCCCACGCCGACCGTCGAAGCGACCGAAGCTGTGGAAACATCGCCCGCTGTGGAAATTGCCCCTGCCGGTCCGGGCGGCGACTATGATCTGGCCGAACTGCTGCGCGAGGCGCGCAGCCTGACCGGGGCGGGGCGCTATAGCGACGCCTACGATCTGCTGGACGTCATCATGGCCATCGATCCGGAGTACGAACAGCAGACTATTCGCGGCTTGCTCACCGAAGTGCTGAACGGGCAGGCACGTGCCATGTTCAACAGTAACAACCCGGCGCAGGGAATTATCTGGGCGTCGCGGGCCGAAGCGCTCGGCGTGCTGCAGGGCGACGTGAGCTATGAAATGTTCGCGGCCGTGCGCTGGCAGGACGCGCAGGCGGCTATGGGCCTGAACTACGAACGAGCGATCAGCCTGCTGCGCGGCGTCATGGATCTCGGCGAAGGCGGGCGCTATTACCAGCAGGCGCGCGACGCGCTTTACCAGCAGTACGTCGCCTATGGCGATGCGCTGGCGGGCGACCCGAACGCCGGTTATTGCCCCGCGGTGGAACAGTATCAGAACGCCCTGAATGTCGCGCCCGGCGGCCCGGCACAGGCGAAACGCGACAACGCGCGAGCGATGTGCGCTCAGGCAACGCCCACGCCGACGCCGACCATCGAGGGCATGCCGCCGGAAGGGGACATAACGCCGGAACCGCCCGGCGCGTGATGGCGGTTCTCATATGCTGTTCATGCGCGACTCATAAGTATTTCAGTCGCTGCATTTAATGTAAGGTTCAGGAGAAACCGGACGGGTGAACTCGTTTCAGATTTGAGTGCGCGGTGTATTGGTATAGCCGGTTTCCGGGGCAGCGGGCGGCCCACTAAAGTCCCGCCCGATATTCGCCCTTCCCTCAACAGGGTCGCCCGGTGTGTTCCCCCTCACGCCGGGCGGCCTTTGTTAATTTGCGCGTTCCGCGTGCTGCGCCGTCCGGCTTTCGACCATGTCGTGAAGCAGCCAGCCAGCGCCGATGACCAGCAACCCGACGCCCCCCATGATGATGCTCTGCGTTTCCTGCCGCGTCGCATCGCGCTTGCGCGCAAAGGTCTGTATCGCAATCCCTGAAGGGATCGCCCCTTCCTGCACGGTTGACATCTGCCGTACGCGCTCGGCTGCCGCATCGACTTCCGCCAGCGTTTGCCGCGCACCGGCAAACGACAGCGCGCTGTAGACCACGACCACGACGCCCAGCAGAATGAACAGCCTGAATATCCAACGTAAAGTACGCGACGAGGAACCAGCTGCCACAGTCGCTCACTCTCTTCCAGAAAACCCGTCTTTTTAACAGAGTATAGCGACTTCACGCGCGTAGAGGAACCGGCCTGTCTGTCTCGAGATGGGACCGAACTTAAATACAGATACGCGGGTTTATTCCACTCCTCAGGACAGGGATATGCCCGCGGTTTTGGCTGCAGGGGCGATGACGGCCTTCATGTCATAGGCCGGCAGTTCGATCCAGAAGATGGAGCCTTCGCCGGAACCGGACTCGACGCCAACGCTGCCGTGGAGCAGTTCGACCAGTTTGGCAACCACCCACAGGCCAAGCCCGGTGCTGCTTTCGCCGCCGGTTGGGCGCGCGCTGCCGGTGGCAAATTCGGAGAACAGGATCGCCCGCTCTTGCGGTGAGACGCCCGGCCCTTCGTCACGTACAAACAGCCGGACGCGACCGTTGTTGAGCTGCGTCCAGATTTCGACTGTGGTATGGGGCGGGCTGAATTTGATGGCGTTGCTGACCAGATTGCTGATGACCTGAATCAGCCGGGCGCGGTCGGCCAGCACGACACCATCCGTTTCGGCAACGCGGAGGGTGATGTTCTTGCGTCGCGCCAGCCGCTCGAACTGCGTGACGACGTGGACGATACAGTCTTTCAATGCGATGTAATTCAACGCCAGTTGGAACCCGGTGTTTTCCAGCGCTGCCAGATCGAGAAAATCCTCGATCAGCGACTGCATATCCCCAAGCGTCGTGTGTACGACCGACTGGATCGCCTCGGCTTCAGGATCTGGCGAGATGAAGTAACTCAGTTCGTGCAGCGCCAGCCGCAAATTGGCGAGCGGATTCTTCAGATCGTGCGAGGCGATTTTGAAGAAATGTTCGCGCAACTGGCTGAGCTGTTCCAGTTGCATGACGGCCTGCTTGTGCTCGTCCAACAGGCGCTTGAGTTTGACCTGCATGTTTACGCGCGCATGGGCGACGTGAATATTCACCGGCTTGGTGAGGTAGTCGTTCGCGCCCAGATTCAGCCCTTTGACAATCGTCTCATTGTCGTTCAGGCCCGAAATCAGGATCACCGGCAGATGGCTGGACGCCGGGTTGCCCCGGATGCGCTCCAGAACGGTGAATCCGCTCATGTCAGGCATCATGATATCCAGCAGTACGGCATCAAAATCATGATTGCCGATTGCCTCCAGCCCTGCCTGACCGTTGTCGACACAGGTCAGTTCATATGCCGGACTGAACAGTTGTCGCATCAACTCACGGGTTGGGGCGTCATCGTCGATGATGAGGAGATGGGGCAGTGATTGCGCGTGCGTCCGTAAGGGGAGCGTCTGGGTATCGCTGTGCGTCGCAACTGCCATATACAGGTTCTCGTCTGGTACTTTATACCTATTAGAAGTCGCTTTTTTGCGATTTTGCGTAAAGAAATATGAATTGTCAACAATTAGACATCCGTTTTCCTTAATTATTGGGGGGCGCAGTGGGCTTCCGCTGCCTCTCGCGGAACCAATAGCGCGCGCTTAACGTCCTAGCAGCAACGCCAGTAACGTTGATCGAACCGAGGAGAACCGGACTTGAAGCGCATATCCATACTCACCCTGTTCCTGCTCATCGTGTTTACATCCCTGACCGGAGCCAGCGCGCAGCGCCAGCCGTGCGCTCCCTGCCCGCCCGGTTCAATCTGCACCCTGCCGGAATGCCCGCCGGAGCCTCTGCCGCCTGTTCGCGGCGGCGTTTTCACCAATCCGGCGTGGCTGAAAGTCGACCATCACCGGATTGACGTCGAAATCGAAAATCAGATTGCGGTCACAAGCGTCGATCTGGAGTTCGTGAACGAGGGGAACGGGCTGGCGGAAGGGACCTTCCTTTTCCCGCTGCCCGCTGAAGCGTCGGTTGACCAACTGGTCATGTATATCAACGGCCAGCCGATCGATGCCAAAATTCTGCCCGCGGACGAAGCCCGCCAGATTTATAATGAGATCGTGCGCCAGTACCGCGATCCTGCATTGCTGGAATATGTCGGCACGCAGGCGGTTCAGGCCAACGTTTTCCCCATCCCGCCCGGCGAGTCGCGGCGCATCGAAATTCGTTATAGCCAGCCGCTGGAAGTCGATAACGGGTTGATCCGGTACACTTATCCCTTCGATGTGACCAGCCTGCTTTCGAGCCGCCGCGTCGATCTGGCCAGCATCAGCGTCAGCGTTCGCAGTAACGACGAAATCAGCAACATCTACTCGCCCAGCCACGACATCGCCATTTCACGCGGCGACGATAATCGCAGCTTCCGCGCCGGCTGGGAGCGCAGCAACTATGCCCCGAACGAGGACTTCAGTCTGTACTACGGCATCGCCAGCGACGAAATCAGCGTGAACCTGCTGAGTTATCGTGAAAGCGCGACCGAGGACGGTTTCTTCATGCTGATGGTGCAGCCGCCGATCACGCTGCCCGAAGACCGTATTCTGCCGCGCGACCTGATCATCGTGCTCGATCAGTCTGGCAGCATGAGCGGCGAGAAGTGGGAACAGGCGCAGGAAGCGGCCAGCTATGTGTTGTCGAACCTGAACCCGCGCGACCGCTTCAACGTCATCCTGTTCAGCACCGGGTGGCGCGTCTACAGCAATGGTTTCGCCGATGTCAGTAAAGCGCAGGATGCTATCGACTGGATCGATCGTATGCTGCCCGAAGGCGGAACCGATATCAACGGCGCGCTGACGACCGCCATGAGCATGGTCGACGCCGAGCGCGAAGCCGCCATTCTGTTCCTGACCGACGGTTTGCCGACCGAGGGTGTGGTCGAAGTCGACGAAATCATCGATAACGTGAAGGACGCCGCGCCGCGCAACGCCCGCATCTTCAGCTTCGGCGTCGGCAACGACGTCGACACCTTCCTGCTGGACACGCTGGTTCGGGAAATCGGCGGCGCGTCGACCTACGTGCGCCCCTATGAGCGCATTGACGAGGAGGTCGCCAGCCTCTACAACAAGATCGGCGCGCCTGTGCTCACGAATATCCGGCTGGACTTCGGCGACGTGATGGTCGATACGGTATATCCCGACCAGCTTCCCGACCTGTTCGCCGGGACGCAGTTGACCATTGTGGGCCGCTATCGCGCTGGCGCGGAGGACGCGACCATCACGCTGAGCGGCGCGGTCGGCGGCGAGCGGGTGGTGTTCGTCTACGATGATCTGGTATTCCGCGAGCAGGCGGGCGGCGAGCCGTTTGTGGCCCGGCTGTGGGCGACCCGCCGCATTGGCGACCTGCTCAACAGTATCCGGCTTCATGGCGAAAATCAGGAACTGATCGACAGCATCGTCAACCTGAGCGTGCGCTACGGCATCATCACGCCCTATACCAGCTTCCTGATCGAAGAGGACGATATTCTCAGCCAGGCCGGGCGCGAAGAAGCGCGATCCCGCTTCGCTCAGCAGGCGCGAGGTCTGGCGTCTACGACTTCCGGCGCGGCGGCGGTTGAAGCGGCGGATCAATTCGGTAGCTTTGCCGAAGCTGCCGCACCGGCCCCCATGGCGATGCCCACGCTCTCCGGCGACGGCGGCGCTCTGCCGGGTGACGTTGCGGAGTTCGAGGCAAACACACAGCAGAACCCGGTGCAGACCGTAGGCGACAGGACCTTCATCCTGCGCGAAGGCGTGTGGACCGATACCACCTTCCAGCCGGACAGCATGGAAACGCAGAAGATCGTCTTCCTGAGCGACGAGTACTTCGCCCTGCTCGACGCGCAGCCCGAACTGGGCCCGTACTTTGCGCTGGGCGAGCGGGTCATCGTCGTTGTGGGCGACGTTGCGTATGAGATCGTGAGCGAGTAGAGCCGCTCTCCCATTTCCACGCTTGTAGCCTCGCTGCGCTCCCCGACCTGAAACGTCATTCCCGAAGCGGCGTATCAGGTCGGGGGCGCACTGCGTCTGGAACATGCGGCGCGCGGGAGGGCGGCGCGGCTGCCCTTCGACCTACGATCTGCCGGTCGCAGCCGCCACGGGCGTCGTCGCCCGCGCCTGCCGCCGGGCGGTCACCAGCCCGAAGGCGGTCAGGGCCACAAAGAGCAGGACTGCCGTGACATTGAAGAGGCCACCCCACTGCCGCAGCGCGTGTTGCTGCGAGAAGTCGGCGAAGACGCGGACGGCCAGCGAACCGTGCAGCAGCGCGAGATGCAGATAAAACGCCGGGATGTAGGCCACGCTCTGGCCGGTGATGGCCGGGAGAATGATCGGCATGTGGCCGAAGATCATCGAGAAAACGAAGCCGAGGAACAGCGCGTGCAGGAAGCCGTCGTAAGTCGGGCCGGCGTACAACGCGCCGAAATGGATGCTGATGACGCCGCTGACGGCCAGCCAGCCATAACCGATCAGCAGGCAGGCGGCGATGTAGCGCGGAAGCCCGGCGCGCCGGATCGTTAAGCGGGCGATGTCGTAGCGCGCCAGCCAGCCGGCGAGCAGGATCGAGCCGAGACCCGCCAACCGGGAGCCAATGTCGAGATTGACAACGGTCAGCACGACACCGGTCAGAAACACGCCCACAGCCAGCATGAACAGCCGTTGCCGCCAGACGGTCAGCCGGGCGACGCGCGCCAGTTCCAGCCGCTCGCCGACGATGGTCAGCACCAGAAACGCCGCCCACCAGTACACGATGTTAAACACCGGCTGTCCCGCCAGCCACAGCAGATTGCCAATCGCCCACGCTATCGCCCCCAGCGCCATGACGACCGTGAAGTTCGCCTTCTGGCGCGAGAGGATAAACGCGAAAATTGCCACCAGACCAAAACTTCCGAGCGTGATGAAGATGCGCGGCGGCGCGCCCGGCACATCGGCCAGCAGCAACAGGCCGCCGATGCCCGTCAGCGCAGGCACGAGGAAGGCCGCACGCAGCTTAAAACCCGCCGCCAGCGCAACCGCGCGCTCCAGGCAGATGAGCGTGCCAAGCACGCCCGACACCATCAACGGGCCATGATTACCGGCCCAGCCGGGCTGGTAACCGGGAATATTCCAGCCCAGACGCAGCAGCCCGGCCCACATGCCGACCAGTAAGGTCGCGGCAACCGCCAGCATCAGCGGAAAGCGCAACCATGGAAGCCTGTTTGGTTGCATCAATTCGCCCCATTTCTCAGTCCTTCATCCATTGTCCTGAGTCTAGGAGCGCAGCTACCCTCGCGCCTTGATCTGAATCAACTGGCTCGGCGTCTGAATTTCAGAGGAACCCTGAACGGCTGCCCGTTGGGGCCATGATCCTTGTCGTGGGGTGTTGACGGCGATGCTTCGTGCAGGTAGCCGGTGGCGCAGAACCGGCTTTTGCTGCGCTTCCATCCCTACGCCTATATAAATCACGCGCGTACTACTGGCATTTAAAATCATTTACGACTATGATGAATCAGGTACTATTCTCAACGACTAATCCGTTTCTTTCATGTCGGGCCGCTGCAGGTGCGGCTTCGGTCACACTTATATTCGCTACAAGCTTTTGGGGAATAGTCGCTATGAAGAAGACACGACAGACTGCCTTTACCTCAGCTTCAGGTATTAGCCGCCGTGAACTTCTCCGGCTGGCCGCCGGTTCTGCCGGGGCGATTGCTGCCGGCGGGCTTCTCAAACTGCCCCGCGCACGCGCACAGGCCGCCACAGGAACGATCACCGTCTACTCCGCGCTCAACGAAACGACCAATAACGCCTTCGTCGAAGCCTTCAACCGGCAGTACCCGGATATCCAGATCGAACTGCTGCCACTGGCGGCGGCGGGCGAGCTACAAACGCGCATTCGCACCGAGCGCGATTCGCCCAAGGCCGACGTTTTCATCGGCGGTTCGAGCGAGTTTCACGATCCGCTTGGTCAGGAAGGGCTGTTGCTGCCGTACCAGTCGCCCAACGCCGCGGACATCGACCCGCGCTATAAAGACCCGAACGGCTTTTGGACGGGCTGGTATCTGGGCATTTTTGGCTTTGTCTACAACACCGACCGCTTCAACGAGGAGATGAGCGGTATCGCCCCGCCCACTACGTGGGATGATCTGCTCGACCCGGCCTGGAGCGGCAAGCTGGCCTATCCCGACCCGACCACGACCGGCGGCGGCTACATCTTCATCGCCACGCAGATTTTCCGCTTCGCGCAGGAATTGGGCCTGATCCCGTCGTTCGCCTCCGAGCCGGAAGCCGGTAGCCCGGCGGCAACGCCGGAAGCCACCGCCCCGCAGGAGGTCGACTACAGCGAGGCCGAAGCGATGGCGATGGATTACATGCGCCGCCTGCACGACAACATCGGGCAGTACACCGGCACGTCGCCGCAGTCGATCCAACTGGTGGCCCAGGGCCAGTTCGTCGGCGCGCCCAACTGGAGCCACGACATTCTGACGGCGCGGGATCAGGGCAACCCGGTTGAGCTATCCGTTCCGGCGGATACGGCTTTCGAGATCGGCGCGATCAGCATCGTCAACTCCGGCCCCAAACCCGACGCTGCCCAAGTCTTTGTCGACTGGGTGGT
>QGUR01000167.1 GCA_003242205.1 Chloroflexota bacterium
GGCAGGGGAATCGGGGTATGCGGTGGGTTTTTGTCGGGTGGGAAAAGCCCGCCGTCCGGGCGCCTTCCCCGCAGCCGCATGTCCGTCCCCGGCGCGACATGGGGCGCTAGCTGCGCTCTGGTGTCGCCGTCACCGGTCGCCAGCAGATATTCGGCCAGTTCCAGTAACGGGTATAGCTGCTGATCGAGCTGAAAGGCGTGATCTTTGGCGAGGCCATTGACGAGATAGCAGCGGCCCCACGCGCCTGCATGGCGTTCGGCCTGCTCGAACATCCAGTAGAGATGCCGGCGCACGAGATCGCGCGTTTCCGGCAGGTTCCAGCTTAGCAGCGCCAGCGCCATATAGTAGGCGTCCCGGTTCCACGACAGGGGCAGCAGCATATGGTCGGTCAGCAGGCAGACGGTGTCGCCAACGGGAACGGCGAGTTGGGCGCAATAAACAAGGCCGCGCCGTAATAAGGGGTCTTCAGGGATGTTTACCAGCCGCCGCTGCCAGATGCTGGCCGCCTCGTGCAGCAGTTGGTCCGCGCCACGTTGTTCGACGCCGGCCCGAATGCGCTGCGCCTGCCGGAGCGCCCTTTCGATGTTCGGCCCGAACCCGTATACCAGCACCGTGTGACCGTCTCGCGCCGGAAGGACAAGTTCGACCGGAGTGTCCGCAGAGATCGACTGCGGGCTGCCGCCTTCGAGACCAACCAGCGCGACTGCCAGCTCAAGCGCCGGGTTTTCAATGGTCAGGGCGTTGCCGTCGTAATGCGCGCGCACGGCGAGCGGCGGCGCCGGTATTGGCCCGCCTTCGGTGAGCTGCGTATAGGCGCAGCGTTGCAGGCTCAGTCGCCCGCGCCATTCCGGTGTGACGCCATGCGCGTCGCACACCTGAACAGCGCCGCCTTCGACCGCCAGCGTGGTTACAGTGAGCGTCCCTGTGGTGTAGTCAATGCGGATTCTGGGAATGGCGCTGCCGGCCAGCTCAAAACTGCGATGTCGTACAGGGGCGTCGACACGCAGGCCAAACCCGCGCAACCGCGCCAGACCGGCGCGGTAGGCTCGCACGGCAGCTTGGTTGTAACGCTCGCTGTCCGGAAACGGCTCGGCGGCAGTTAGCGTCGCGTAACCGAGCGTGGGATGGTAGGTATTGAGCGCAATTAGACAGCCGTCGTCGTCGACGCTGCCGGTTATGCCGCTGTCGCCGAAGTCCAGCGGCTTGTTTGAGCTGACGCGAACGCTCAAGATTAAGCCACCAGCGTTTCGAGGTCGGGCGAAATGGCGCGTTTGGTATCCGAGTCGATCCAGCGGATTTTATGCGGCGGGAAGCGCAGCCAGACCTTGTCCTGCGGTGCGACCACAAAATCCGGATGGGTCGAGACTTTAATCGTACTCTCGCCGACTCGAATCGTGAGCAGGTTATGCGCGCCTAACGGTTCGACCACGTCAACCGTTACTTCCAGCGCATCGTCTGCCGGCGCGGACAGCGTTTCCATGTTTTCCGCCCGGATGCCGACGAGCACCTCCTTGCCGTCGTAGGCATGGAGCAAGGGCTGGATTTCGGCGCTCGGCGTCAGTGCGAAGTCGTTGATCATGACGCGCACCGAGCCATCGTGCCGCTGAACCTGCCCGCGCAGGAAGTTCATCGGCGGGTTGCCGATGAAGCTGCCGACGAAATGGTCGACCGGCATGTCATAAACCCGGGTTGGGTTGTCGATCTGCAAAATACGGCCTTCCCGCATGACTGCAATCCGGTCGCCCATGCTCAAGGCCTCGATCTGGTCGTGCGTCACATAGATCGTGGTCGCGCCCAGACGATTGAGCAACGTCTTCAGTTCGGCGCGCATTTCCAGCCGCAGCAGGGCGTCGAGGTTGCTCAACGGTTCGTCCATCAGCAGCACGTCGGATTCAACCGCAATCGCTCTGGCCACGGCGACACGCTGCCGCTGGCCGCCGCTCATCGCACTGGGAAGCCGGTCGAGCATGTCTTCGATGTGCAGCAGCCGGGCTGCATCGTGAACGCGCTCTTCGATTACCTGCTTCGGGGCCTTACGCATCTTCAGGCCAAAAGCGATATTGTCGTAAACATTCATGTGCGGAAAGATGGCGTAATTCTGGAACACCATCGAGACGTTACGGTCTCTTGGCGGTAAGTAAGTGACGTCTCTGCCGCCGATCAGCACGCGCCCTTCGTCAACCATGCCCAGCCCGGCGACTGCGCGCAGCAGCGTGGTTTTACCGCAGCCGCTCGGCCCGAGCAGAACGACAAATTCCTGATCCTCAACCGTCAGATTCACGTTATCGACGGCGACGAAGTTGCCAAAACGCTTGACGGCGTTCTCAATCACGATATCGGCCATACGGTTTCCCTATTTATTTACCTGCCCCCACATATTGAAAAGGTAGCGCCGGATGACGAAGATGAAAATCAGGGATGGAACGAGCATAACGAAGCCGCCGGCGAATTTGAACGGATCGCCGGATTTATCGAGCGTGTAAAGAATCTGGGCCGGAAGCGTGCGATTGCTGATCGTCAGCAGCGTCGCGGCAAAGACCTCGTTCCAGGAAAGCACGAAAGTCAGAATGGCGGAAGCAGCCACACCGGGCAGCGACAGCGGCAGTACCACGCGCAGAAAGGCCTGGAAGCGGGTGCAGCCGAAGACCTGCGCCGCTTCTTCGAATTCGTACGGCACGCTCATGAACACGCTGGCGATTACCAGAATGGTTGTCGGCAGCGTCAGGGCGGCGTGCATCAGCGCGAGGCTATGTGGCTGGTCGAACATGCCAAGCCGGAGGAAAATGACCGCCATCGGCACGGCCAGTACCACGATCGGAAAGGCGCGCACCGACAGGATTCCGAGCCGGATGAGGTCGCGGCCGGGAAACCTGAAACGGGCGATGGCATAACCAGCCGGCACGGCGACAATCGTCGAGATGACCAGCGCCAGAATGGCTACGATGATGCTGTTGACCGTCGCCCGTTGAATGCCCTCGGTATTCATGAAGAATTCCAGCGTTTCGGTCGAGACGGGCGAGGGAAAAATGGGTTTCGGGAACGATCGTACGTCGGCTGGCGTGCTGAATGCCATGACGGCTATCAGCCAGATGGGAAGCAGAATCCAGATGGCGATTATGATCGCCAGCAGATAGATGCTGGCGCGCCGCACCATATGCCGGAGTTTTGCTTGCCGCCGTTCCGCCGAGGTATCAGGGTAGCGGATCGTTGGGCGGCCTGTTTCGAGCTTCTGGCCGACAATTTCAGTGGTCATAGCGCTTTCTCTGCTTCCTCCTGGGATCGTACTGCGCGGAGGTAGAACAGGGCGATGCCGAGCGACAGCAGCATGATGAAGCCAGCATAGGCCGCAGCGACGTTCGGGTTATTAAATCGAGCCGGGTCGTACCAGCGATAGGTTTCGTTTGCCAGCACGGTCACGACATTGCCGCCTGTGATCGCCACCACCACCGCGAAGACCTGAAACGCGAGGATCGTACGCAGGATAAGCGCGACCTGCAGGCTGGGTTTCAGCAACGGCAGGATGACATGGCGCAGACGCTGCCACAGGTTGGCCCCAAAGACCTGTCCCGCTTCAATATAGTCTCGTGGAATGGCTTGCAGGCCGGAAACCACGATGACCATGACGATGGACGTTGCGCGCCAGACTTCGGCCAGTACGATCGCGGTAATCATCCACCCGGTATTACTGGCCTGAATGAAGATATATGGCTGTTCCAGAATACCGGTTGCCGTCAGAAATGTATTCAGAAAACCGCGCTGCGTAAAAATCGAATACCAGACAATGCCCGCTGCCAGATCGGAAATGCCGAGCGGGATGGCGAAAATATACAGAAACAGGTTGCTGCCGCGTATCTGGCTTTCCAGCACCAGCGCCATCGTCAGCGCCAGAATGAACTGAAGCGGGATAATCAGGACGATGAGCAGAACCGTCGTCCAGAGCGCCTGTCCAAAGCGGAAGTGCTCGACCATCCGCCGGATGTAGTCCAGCGTGAATTCCTGCGTTGGCTCTCCCGATACGATGCGCGCCGTATCCGATTCGGTGCGGGATTCGATAAAGACATTGCTCTGGCTGACCCACCCCTGAACCAATTCGCCCGCTGCATCCTGCGCTTCGACCAGGAACCAGTAGACCGGGCGCGTTCGCCCGTTCGGCAGCACTTCCTCGCCCCGCACGCGGTCGATGACTGCGACATCGGTTTGCAGCACCAGTTCGCCAACCGTCTCGGCGTCGGCTTCCGGCTCGGCCCGCAGATTGAGATACTGCCCCTCCTTGACGAAGGCAAGACGAAGCGACTGCACCATTGGATAGGCAAAGAACAGGGCGAGATATATCAGGGATGGCAGCAAGAGCAGGTACGGCAGCCACTTCGTGTTTTTCATGAGAGGCTCCTTGCTCAAGTCGAACGTAGATTTGGCCCCTCGCCTCCGCGTCTCCTGATCGAGGTTGAACCGGAGGGGCGGAAGCAGAGGGGCCGGTAGCGCTTTAGCCTTCCGGATTCACCTGGCAGACGCCTTCGCTCGGCTCGTCAGGTGGCCAGCACGGTGCGCCGGTATCGTCGAGGAGCGCCTGCAGTGTGGCGGCTTCCTCGTCAAGCACGGTCTGTGGGTCCTGGCCCTCATACACGACCCGGTTGAACGCATTGCGGAAGATCTCGTTGATTTCACCGCCGCGTTCGCCCAGACCAACCGGGAGCAGCGCCGCGATCGCATCCTCAGAGGCAGCCTGCGCTTCGACGGCCTCAGCCTGAATGGCAACGCCTTCGGGCAGGTCGCTGGTATCGACGCCCGCAACTACGGGGAAGAAGCCCAGTTCGCGCAGCACTGCGCCCTGAACCTCAGGCGACAGCAGGAAGCGGATCAGCTCTTCCGCGCCATCCGGATTATCGGCTGTGAACGGAATGCCAAGACCGGCAACCACCGGCATGTAACCGCGACCAGCCGGGCCGGCGGGCGCTGGGAAGGCGACGAAATCTTCAGGACGCTCGTCGAAAGCTGGCTTCAGACGGGCGGTGTGGTCGAACGCCACCAGGACTTCGCCGGACAGCAGCGGCTCGTTCATGAAGTCATAGCTGATGGATTGTGGGTTCACGGTCGGCCACAGCACGTCACGCATGAAGGTGAGCATCTCGACCGCTTCGGGGCTGTTGAAGCCGGTCACCATGCCACCGGTCCACGACGGCCAGGCATAGCCCTGCAGGAAACGGTGGAACAGACCTGCGACCGGGAAGCCGCACTGCGCCTCGCCGGTTTCGTCCATCAGCGTCTGGCACCACTCGGCCAGTTGCTCCCATGTGAGCGCGTTCAGGTCCGCGCCTTCGGGCAGATACTCCAGCGCGTCACGGTGCGCGGCCATGGTGTAGGTGGCCTGCATCCACGGCACGTAGTACTGGTAGTCAGTGGTCCCCATCTTCCCGAGTTCGACGAAGGAGTCGAGGACGTCGTGCTCAGCTTCGATCTCGGCCAGCAGGTCGGACAGGTCGAACAGCAGGTCTTCGTTGACCAGTGTCGGGAACGTGCCGTGAAGCGCACCGATGAGGTCGTTCACGCCAGTGCCGGTTTCATTTTCAGCGCGCAGCAGGTCGATCATTGGCCCTTCTTCCGAGCCGACGAATTCGACCGTGCCGCCCTCGAAGGTGGAGAGAATCGCGCGCGCTTTGTCGGCCTCTTCAACGACATTAAACTGGGTTGACAAGAAAGTGATGGTGTCATCCTGCGCGCTGGCCAGAGCGCCGGTGATGAGCGTCAGGATGACGCCGCAGGTGATGAGCAGTCTGTGTTTGCTTAACATTTACTTCCTCCCTGAACGTATCGGTGTTCCAGTCAGTGGATTGCCAGATGCTTCACGATGATTCAGGTTGCGCACCTCCTTCCTGTCTTGGCGCGCCGCTCGATGCGCGCACAACCAGCGTATAGGGAAGAAAGACAGCGCTGTGAGCGCTGTTTCTACCTTCAATCTGGTCTAACAGCAGCGTGACGAGCCGCTGGCCGATTTCATAAATCGGTTGGTGGATGGTGGTCAGGGATGGGTAGGCATATTCAGCCGCGGGGATATCGTCATAACCGGCAACCGCGATGTCACGACCTACTTGCAGGTTCAGGCTTTCGATAGCGCGCATTGCGCCCAGCGCCATCAGGTCGTTGCAGGCGATAATCGCGGTGATTTTCGGATCGCGATCCAGCAGTATTCGCGCGCCCTGTTCGCCTCCAGAGCGCAGCAGGTCGCCCGTCACGACGCGTGCCGGATCGTAGGGCAGGCCTGCGTTTTCAAGCCCTTCCTGATAGCCTGCCAGCCGGTAGGGTGTAAACGCCATCTCTTCCGGCGGCAGAATCAGACCAATCCGCCGGTGACCCAGCCCGGTGAAATGGTCGACCAGCGCTCGAATCGCGGCCTGGCTATCGATGTCGATGAACGAAAAATTGCAAGGCTCTCCGGGCGCTGCCCGCCCGAAGACCATGAATGGTATTTGCTGCTGACTCAGATAGGCGATGCGCTCGTCGTGGCGGCGCGTGCGCACCAGGATGACTCCATCGACCAGATTACCCCCGACCATGCGGCGATAGCAGGCCATCTCTGCTTCGCCGGGAGCTTGCGCGCTGATCAGTAAGTCGTAACCGGACTGCGCCGCGGCATCGCCGATGCCCATGAGAAGCTGGCTGAAAAATTCATTGGAATAGCTGTGATCGCGCGCGGGGATGACTAATCCCAAGCTGTTCGTGCGCCGGATGCGTAACTGCCGGGCGGGCAGGTTAGGCTGGTAGCCCAGGCTGGAAGCTACTTCGATGATGTGGCGGCGGGTTTGTTCGTTGACGTCGCTGTAGCCCGCCAGCGCTCGTGAAACGGTGGTAATCGAATAACCGCTCTGGCGCGCGACGTCTTTCAGCTTAATCGCCATAAACTATCTATTTCTGGTAATACAAACGTTCTGTAACACAAATGATCCAAAACGTTTTGGATACACTCTAAATGTAGATCAAAATGTCGTACGATGTCAAGCTAACCGTGGCAGCCCTGTCGCAGTGGACAGGCATTGGCTATGCTTTCCGGCGTGATTTGCGAACCACGATTGGAGCCACTTCATGACCGTCCTGCTGGTGATTGTTGATGGGCTGCGTCCGGATGCGATCCATGCTGGCCCCTTTGATACCTTGCAGTCATTGCTGCGCCGCGGCGCGTACAGCCTGTCCGCACGCACGGTGATGCCCTGCATTACGCTGCCGTGCCATATGTCGATCTTTCACAGCGTGCCGCCAACGCGCCATGGCGTGACCACCAACGACTGGCAACCAATGGCACGGCCCTTGCCCGGTCTGGTCGACGTCGCCCGGAGCGCGGGGCGGCGGTGTTCATTTTTCTACGGTTGGGAGCCGCTGCGTAACCTGAGCCAGCCGCTCAGTCTGTATTCATCGTGGTTTCAGGATGTGGCCGAGGATCTAACGGTCGACGGCGACCGGATTATCGCCACCGCCGCCGCGCGTGCCATCGTGGCCGAGCGGCCCGACTTTGCCTTTGTCTATCTGGGCAATGTGGATACGGCGGGCCACCAATATGGCTGGATGAGCGATGGTTATCTGGCGCAGGTAGGGCATGTTGACGAGGTGCTGTCCGAGTTTTTTGACGCGCTCGGCAACCTGTCGTATACCCTGTGCCTGCAAGCCGATCATGGCGGCCACGACCGGCATCACGGGCTGGATATTCCGGAAGATATGCACGTGCCGTGGGTGCTTTCGGGGCCGGGAATTGCAGCGGGGCGGGCGCTTACCACGCCGGTCAGCGTTCTCGATACCGCGCCGACGCTGGCCCGTCTGCTCGACATTAAGCCGCACCCTCAATGGGAAGGGCGCGTCGTCGAGGAAGCCTGGGCATAAGGCCGAGATTTATTCGTCCGGTTCCTCTCGTGGCGTGAAGCGGATGGACACGCGCTCGACGGTCAGGCCGTCGACTTCCTCCACGCGGAATTGAATGTTATTGATCGTGATTTCGTCGCCGGCTTTCGCGGGCTGGTTGAGTTCGGCCAGAACCAGCCCGCCGACGCTTTCGACCTCGTGTTCGATGTCGCCGAGATCGACATGTTCGCGGAGGTCGTCCAGCGGCACGGAACCCTGAACGATCAGATGGCCCGGGTTGACCAGCACCAGCGGCGGCTGCTCGTCGACGTCGAATTCGTCGCGCACTTCGCCGACCACTTCTTCGATCAGGTCTTCCAGCGTTACGATACCGGCAGTCCCGCCATATTCGTCCAGCACGACCGCCATATGGACGTGCTGGCGTTTGAACAGGCTCAGCAGCGCTTCGGCATACATCGATTCCGGCACTGCCGGCACGTCATGCAGCAGTTGGGATAGGTCGAAGGGGCGGCCTTCCACCTGCTGGTGCACCAGATCCTTGATATGGACGACGCCGATAATCCGGTCGATTGTATCCTCGTAAACCGGGATCCGGCTGTGGTTGGTCTCAAAGAATTTTTGCAGCAACTCTGTTTCGGAGACGGTCATCGGCACGGCGTCGATATGTACACGCGGCGTCATCACCTGACTGACACGTCGCTCGGAGAAATCGAAGATGTTGGCGACGAGTTGCTGTTCTTCTTCTTCCAGCAGGCCACCGACAAAACTCTCCGAGACGATCAGTTCCAGTTCATCCGGCGTGTGCAGACGGCTGCCCTGAGGGGGCGGTGGTACGCGCAGCAGATGCAGAACCCACATGCCCACCTGATTGAGCGCGGTGACGGCCACTGAAAAGATCCTTTGTATGATGGCCATCGGACCGGCGAGGAGCAAGACCATGCGCTCCGGGTTTTGCAGTGCCAGCGATTTTGGAACCATCTCGCCGAGTACCACATGCAGATACGTGATCAGCGTCAGCGCCAGCAGGAACGAGATGGTGTGCACGATGTCGCCGGAGAGGCCAAACCAGTCATGCAGCGGTTGTTCGATAAGCCCGGCAATGAACGGCTCGCCAACCATACCGAGGCCGAGGCTGGCAAGGGTGATGCCGATCTGCGCCGTCGCCACGTAACGGTCGATCTTTGCGGGTGTGCGGACGATCTCGCGCAGACCAATCGCCGTGCGATGCCCGCTCTCGGCAAGCTGCTCGATGCGTGTGGCCCGCACGCCGATGATGGCAAACTCGGCGGCGACAAACACGCCGTTCATCAGGATGAGGAAAGCGATGAGCAGGAATGATCCGAGCAAGTCCATTGCCTATGGCGTCTCCACTTGCGGTGTCTGGTGCTGGCCGGGCGGCAGGATGATGACGACTTCCACTATGCTTGGGCCTTCGGCTTTCTGCACGCGCAGGCGGACTGTGTCGACCTTGATTTCGTCTCCGATTCTGGGAAGTCCACCGACTAAATGCAGCACCAGACCGCCGATGGTGTGCGCGTGCTCTTCCGGCAATTGAATGCCGAGCTGGCTGTTGACCTGCTCGATCAACAGGTCGCCGCGCACGAGGTACTGGCGGTCGCTCAGCCGGACAATCGGCGTCGTTTCGGTATCAAATTCGTCCTGTACTTCGCCGATCAATTCCTCGATCAGGTCTTCTCGTGTGATCAGGCCGACTGTGCCGCCATATTCGTCAAAGACCGCCGCCAGATAGCTGTTTTCCCGGTCCAGCGTATCCCAGACTTCGGTCACCAACATCGTTTCCGGCACATGGGGCAGGGGGCGCAGGATACTTTGCACGCTGGCATCAGGATTTTGAACGTACAGGCGGAACAGTTCTTTCAAGTGTACGAACCCGACGAGATGGTCAATATCGCCTTCGTAAA
>QGUR01000475.1 GCA_003242205.1 Chloroflexota bacterium
CACCTTAAATTTCCGTGGGGGGCGCAGGGGGTTTTTCCCCCTGATCAGCCTCTCGCCCCGAAACCAATTCTTCCCCAAAAACCGGTACTGCTCGATCATCTCAAGCACGGCATCGGGCGTCATAGCGTCCGACGGCCTCACGATGCGGTTGCCAATCCCGTTCTCGCCGATGTCGGCTTTGATCAGGCAGGCCCGCCCGTTACGGCTGAACCAGGTCGCCGTCTGCGCTGCCAGTTCAGCGGTATGACAGGGATAACCCTCCGGGATCAGGTCGGCGGCGTTGTGCAGCCAGCGCGATGCCAGCACCCGGTAGCCGGTCTTGGTATCGACGTAATCACGCACCCAGATGGCTTCGGACGCGGGTGTCTCCGGCAGCAGAACGGTCAGACCATGCTCGGAGCGCAGGACATCGACAAGTCGCAAAAACTCAGGCGTGGTCGCGTATGGAACGAGCTGCACAGTCTTATCCGGGCCGGCGTATTCCACCAACGCCTGCAACAGCGCGGGTTCGCGCAGGATATCGAGCGAGAGCATGGGGGAAGGCTGTTCCGGCGCCAGATAGCGCGTGTCGTGATAGCCACACTGACGGTAGAGCGCCTCGGCATGGGGGATCGGAAAGCTGACGAACACCAGCTTCCGGTCGCCAAACCAGACCAGCGCGCGGTCACCCCGGTATTGTTCGCCTTTGATCAGCCCGGCGCACGTTTCCTCGTCACCGGCCCGGCTGAGAAACTCATAAAAGGTTTCGGAAATATTGCAAACACCAACCACCGGAATGGCGCGGTCGATATGTGGTATCACGGTTCTATCCTTACCCGGCGTGGAACCGGACGATCAGGCTCGATTCAATCATTTGCCCCGGCAGACTCAACCACGTCGTGCGGATGCCGGTGACGGCGCGAACGCATTTCGCGCGCCTTCGATTGCAGGTCTTGAAAAAAGTCAGTATCCACGATTTCCCTGACTTGCTGGTCGCGCTTTTGCAGGTCGAGCGTGATTTCAAGTTCCATAACGCGTTCTTTAAGCTGGACTTCACGGCGTTCAACCTTGCGGGTCATACTGCCGAATACGCGCCCCAGAATCGTGATTTCGTCAGGAAACCGGGTCGTCGTCAGCGCTGATACATCCTGCGTGTAATCGCCCTCTCCGATGCGCTCGGCCACGCGCGTCAGCCGTTTGATCGGCCGCGTCAGATAGTTGGAGAGCAGCCAAACGGAGATGAACAGCACAGAATAGGTGATGAGAAAAGCGGGAATCGCCCGGTTGCGGACCTCATTGCGAACGGCGAGCACATAGTCGAAGTTGTAGTCGATGCCAATCCCGGCGACGACTTCACCTTCAGCGTTGTAAATCGGCCCGTAGCCCGATACCCACTCGGTGCCTTCCCACTCGTAGGTGTAATCCAGAAATGTACTCGGCTGCCTCAGCCCGACCTGCATGTTGGTCGTGGTCGTGATTTCGGTATCTTTGAACTTAACACCCCACGGCGGGTCTTCAAGAGCGCCCGAACTGACCACGTAAATCACTTCACGCGGTTCATCGCCTTCAACGTAGGTATAGGGCCAGGCGCGTGCGTCAAGCTCGTGAACGGTATGCAGCCATTCAGCGATTTTCCAGTAGCGGGGATCGTCGGTATACCCTTCTTCGTTTCGCTCCGCTTCGTTCAGCAGCGCGACCAGCTCATCGCCATCAATGCCGGCAGCGGTGCCGACCAGCGCGTTATGGAGCGCGTCGGTCAGGCGCGCTTCCGCCACGCCCGAAGCGTAGGTATAGAACCAGTAATAGGCAACCGCAAAAACCAGCGAAAAAATCAGCGTGAAGCCGATCAATAACTTGGCGCGCAGGCTGATGAAATGGCCTGTCGGTGTCTGTTCGGCGGTGTCAGTACCTGAGACTCGTGCCACGACCATGTACTTACTCCTTACTTTCTCAGGTGCGAATCGAGGCCAGCGCCTGTGTCATTGGCCAGCTTTCTTCGGGCAAGCCATAGAAATCGACCAGATAGGACGCCACCCAGTTTTCGAGCCGCTGCGGATTTGCGATTTCTGATGGCCGGAACTGATCAACGAAGACGCCGAGCGTCACCCGCTTGTACTGCAGCGCTGTCAAATCCAGTGATGGATGCCACGCGACCAGCGGATCGGGAAAAATCGGCTCGTAGTAGGTCACCGGCAATTCATAAAAGTTGTACTGCCGGTAGCGTTCCACCAGTTCGATCGTTTCGATCTCGGCAGCCAATCCATAGGGCGCGGGCTGCCCCAGCGCGCGCGCGTCGTCTGCTACCTGCTGGACGCTGAGCGCGAACAACAATCCTGCCAGCCGCGAATGGCCGCCAAAACGTAAGCGACGATATTGGGGATAGATACCCATAAACATGCTCCGGTCCCTTATACCCATCTCCGAGCCCCCGAGCCGGACTCCTCGCCCGTATGCCGCTTTTGCTTGGACAAAAAAAATCCCACCACCAGCCCGTAGGTCAATTCGGTGATGCGTCCACTCATG
>QGUR01000168.1 GCA_003242205.1 Chloroflexota bacterium
TTATTTGTTTTTTTATAAATGTGCGGCACTCCACCACATTCTACCCCTCTTTATTCGTCGGAGGCGTAAGTGTTTAAAAAAAGACAGAACCAGATTGATGCTCAGAACCAGCGCGAGCCACATGATCAGCAAAATGCCAAGCAGCGACGCCACAACCGCCAATGTCTTTTCAACCAGAAAACGCCAGCGCGGCAGCGGCGTGCTCAGCAGAATATCGAGCGTACCGCGCTCTTCTTCGCGCGCGACGACGTTCAGCGTCTGGGGAATGAGATAGACCGATAGGATAAGCGGCCCCCAGCTCGTCGCCTGTAACGCCAGATAACCGGCATATGACGTCACGGTTTGCAGGTTGATGATGCTGTCGCCAATGCCCAGCAAGCCCAGCCCGCGCACGACGCCGAGCAACGTATTGTTTTCCTGAAGAATCGGGTATAACGCCGTGACGACACCGAGCAACGCACTGTAGCCTGCCCCCCAGGCGAGAATACCGGGCAAGTTATCCCGCAGCGCCTGCAGGAAAATCGCGCCACGCGCGGCGACCGGGAATGTGGAAACGTCAGCGAGCGCGCTTCCTACCGCAACCTGTTCAGACGTTTCAATCATGCGTTGTCTGGCCGTAGAATGTCATAAAAAAGTCCTCTAAAGTCGGCTGCTCGACCGAAAGATCGTCAATCGGATAGCGGGCAGCCAGTTTTATCACCGGGTCGAGCGAGCCGGTGACGCAGATGCGAATGCCTTTGTCGATGCGCTGCGCGTCGTTGACGCCCGGCAGCGCCATGAACTCGCGCGGTTCCAGCGGCGCGCGCGTCACCAGAGTAACCCAGCGATAAAGCACATTTTTCAGGTCGCTGATGCGCTCCACCGCCTGAAGCGTACCATCACGCAGCACGGCCACCCGGTCACACACCTGCTCGACCTCTGACAGCACGTGCGAGGACAGGAACACCGTCCGGCCTTCGTCGCGCACCTCGCGGATAAGCTGGTTGAACGTGTGGCTGACGAGCGGGTCCAGCCCCATGGTCGGCTCATCGAAAATGAGCAGTTGAGGCTTGTGCATCAGCGCCTGAATGATGCCGAGCTTGCGCTTGTTGCCGGTTGAATAATTCCGAACGGAGACGTTGAGGTTCAGGTTCAATCGTTCGGCCAGTTCCAGCGCGTAGCGAAAATCGCAACCGGGGCGCAGGCGGCACAGGTAACGCAGCACCTGAAGCCCGGTCAGGTGATCCCACAGACGCACCTCGCTCGGCAAATTGCCGACCATCCGCTTGATGCTGACGGCGTCGCGGTGCGCGTCCAGCCCGAAAATACGAACGCTGCCCTCGGTAGGCCGAATCAGATCGAGCATCAGCCGGATGGTCGTCGTTTTGCCCGCCCCATTCGGGCCCAGATAGCCGAAGATTTCGCCGCGCTGCACCGTAAGCGACAGCCGGTTCAGCGCCAGTCGCCCCGGGTGGCCACGTGTTCCGGCATAGCGCTTGGTCAGATTGATTGTTTCCAGCACGACGTTTTGAGTCATAAATCCATTTTAAAGTACAAGCGACTGATTTGCCGCTATATGACCATCATCCTAGCGCGTGCTGACGCGGTCGACGCCGATTTTGGGACACAGGTCATTCAGCGGGCATTTCGGACAGCGCGGATAGGTCGGCAGGCAGACATTGCGCCCGAACTGCACCATCAGCGCGTTCCAGTGCGGCCACATATCGCGCGGCAGTATCCGCTTGAGTTCCTCGTTGACCTTCGGCGGCTGCTTCGTCGCCGGGTTGACCAGCCCCAGCCGCTTGCCGATGCGGGCGACATGCACATCCACCGTGATGTCTTCCGTGCGCCCGTACCCCACGGCCAGCGTCAGCACGGCGACTTTCCAGCCCACGCCGCGATATTCGACCAGTTCTTCAACCGTTTCCGGCACTTTGCCGCCATTCGCTGCGACGCGCTCGGCGATGTCACGCACGTAGCCGACCTTCGGCTCGGCATATTGCACGTTCTGAATCGCCTCGTAAATCTGCTCGTCGATCAGCTTGAGCATGTCGAACGGATTGTCGGCCAGCGCGAACAGGCGGTTCGCCGCCGCGGTTGTCTGCTCCTCGCGCGTTTGCGCGCTGAGCATCGCCGCGATCAGGGCCTTGAACGGCTCGCCTTTGAAATACGACAGGCTGGTTGGCTCCCAGTTGGCCGATTCCCGTTGCAGCCGCTGATAGATTTCGCGGACACGCGCCTGTTCGTCCATGTTCGCCTCTCAGTCGATATAGCCTAGCGCCCGCAAATGATCTTCGACCGCCGGGCTGATGCGCGCTCCCGCGCTGACGACATCCTGCCGGCCAGCGAACGACGCAGCAAACGCACGCACCTGCTGGAGCAGCGAGTCTCGAACTTCCGGCAGCGCAGCCGCCAGATCGCTGCTTTCCGCCGGATCGCTCTCGACATCGTACAGCGCTTCGACGCGGTCGCCAACCAGCGTCAACTTGTGCGCGCCGCGATAGACGGCCCGGCGCGTCAGGCGCAGGCCAAGGCGCTCAATGGAAGCCGGGTTGCGGTGTTCGAGCACGTTGAGAAACGTCAGCGGCGGCACAGCCTCGGAAAAAGCGAGGCCGCCCTCAGCATCGGCAGCGCCGCCGGCAACATGAACCAGCGAAAGCGTTTCGACCGCCGCGTTCGGGTCAGCAGCGTCAATTGGCGGGCGCAGGCCCGCGAGGTGCAGGGCCGTGTGGAACACGCGCCGGGTCGAGACGGCATCCACGACGTGCGCGCCGCCCGGAAACCAGTCGGGGCCGCGGGCGATCAGCGGCACATGCACCAGTTCCTGATTGACGACGAAGCCATGGCCGAACATGCCGTGCTCACCGTGCCCCTCACCATGGTCCGCGAGGATGAAAACCACGGTATCGTCGAGCGCGCCGGACGATTCCAGCCAGCGCAGCAGGCGACCAAGCTGAGCGTCCTGCTCGGCGATTTCGGCGTCGTAGAAGTCATGCAGGGCCCGCCGCTGCCAGTCCTCAAGCGGCGGATCGTCCGGGCTTGCCCACGCTGCCGCGTCGGCGTTGAAGCGCGAGACAAAACGCCAGGCGTGGCGTTCCCGGCGCAGGTGAGGCGCAACACGGTCGAGGGCCTCCTGTGGCGGGTGGTACGGCAAATGCGCGCCCATCAGGTTCAGAAAGGCGAACAGCGGCGCGTCCTGCCCCCCGGCGCGATAGGCTGTCCAGTAGTCGATCAGATCAGTGACCGAATTCGCCGTGTGGCCCTTGAAGTTGATGAAACCCGTCCACCACCGCGTCAGCAGTGGATGCAGCATGATGCGGAACAGCGTGTCGTGGTGCGCGAACTGGTTGCCCACGCGCTGCACAAACGGGCGAAAGCGCCGCCTGAATTCCCGACTCAGCCAGCCGCGCCGGGCATCGCCCGGCCGCTGGGGGACCGCGCTGGCATAGTTGAAGAAACGGTCGAAGCCGCGCTGTAGCCCGTTATCGAGCACGCCGACCAGCGGATTGTTGCAGAAGGCGACGGTATGATAGCCACCCGCCCGCAGAATTTCGGCCAGCGTCGGATAGAGGCCGGAAAGCTGGCCGTTGGCCTGTGTCAACCCATGTCCGCCGGGATACAGCCCGGTAAAGAGCGAGCCATGCGCCGGCACGGTCCACTGTGCCGGCGCGACGGCCCGCTCGAAGACCGTCGCGTCCGCGGCAAACCGGTCGAGTTCGGGCGATGTTTCCCGCGTGTGGCCATACAGAGACAGCCGGTCGCGGCGCAGGGTGTCCAGAACAACCAGCAGAATGTTAGGCTTACGTTGCAGCATGAGGTTGTGTGCGTTCCGACCCGTGAGACTGCGCGATTGTAGCACGTCCCGCCGGTCGGAAGCGACGGCTCAATCCAGCGTCACCGTCTGTAACGTCAGCCGCGTTCCGGTTTCGCCATTCGAGGACTGGCCTTCTACCGGCGTGCCGGTGACGACATCGCGCACGACGACCGACAGGCTGTAGTTGCCCGGTTCACCCGCCCTTACCTCCAGCGCAAGCGGCGTACAGCCAAAGGCAGCATCCGGCACAATCTCGGTGGCATGTCCCCGGCTGTTGCCATCCGCGTCCTGCAGGCTGACGGTGAAGGCATAGGCTTCGGGCTGGGTTTCCAGGTCGCGCTGCCAGCCAAACAGCAGGTCAATCCGGTTATTCACCATCGCCGGTATGGGGTCGAGGACGTACAGACCGACGCCATTACCAAAACGCAGCGCCGGCTCCTCGGCGGGCAGCGGGCGGCGGGCGTAGAAATCGAGCGTCAAACGCTCGTGAGCGACCGGCTGGCCACACCATAGATAGTCCGCGTCCACGACGCGCCCGAATTCGCGCATCAGGGTCGAAGGCGGGTCCTCCGGCGCGGCGACCAGCCAGACGCGCGGCGCGCCGTCGAGAAGGGCCGACAAGCGTGAGGGAGAAACGCCATTGCCGCTTGTGACCGCCAGCGTGTCCAGTTGCCGGTAGTGCAAGCCGAGCGGTTCCGTGTAGTGATCGAGCACTGGCCCGACACGGTTGCCCCCGTCAGACAGCGCCAGATAGTAAAACACGGCATCATCAGGCCGCGCCTGTCCCCGAAGCACATCCAGCGCCGGAGCCAGATCGGTCCAGCTCAGCGCCGGTTCCGCACCGGGAAGTTCGCGCATGAACGCCGGGTTGACCGCGTTCCAGAGGCCAGCCGCCAGCCAGATGGCCAGAAACAGCACCGGCGGCAGGCCGCGCCGCGCCAGCGCCGCCAGTCCAAGCGCCGCCGCCAGCGCCAGCGGAGGCCAGACGGCGATCAGGTCGCTTGCGTGACCGATAAAAGGCCGCCATTCATGGACCAGCAACCCGATACCGAGCGTGCATCCAAGCCACAACCACGCCAGCGCGAATACACGGCGCTCGCGCGGCGTCTTCGTGAAAAGGATCGACGCCTCGACCAGCAGGATAACCAGCACGAGCAGACCACTGCTGAAACTCCACGCGACTGTCTGCAAGGCTAACAGGATGCCCAGCGGCTCGGACGGTTGCTCCAGCCCATTCTCCAGAGTCGCCAGCGCCTGCCGCGCCCACGGCCAGAAGGACGCCAGCGCAAGCGCCATCAGAACAACCACAACCAGCCAACGCCAGTGCTTCGGCGCAAGCAGCAGGTGGTACACCGCCAGCGCCAGCACAACGAGTATTCCGAATTCGTGGGTATAGAGCAGGCCAATCAGGGTAAAAAGCAGAAGCAGGCTCGCCCACAGCCCGCCGCGCCGGTAGACGACCCGCCAGTAGGCCCACACGCTGGCGGTGGAAAACAGCGCGAACAACGTATAGGCGCGCGCTTCATGCAGGTAATGGAGGTAAAAGGCGGACAGACCCAGCAAGGCCGCCGCGCCCAGCCCGACACGCTCCGAGGCCAGATCGCGTCCCAGCCGGTACATACAGGCGATGGCCAGCAGGCCCGCGAACAGCGACAGCGACCGCGCTGCCAGATGATGCCAGCCCGCGACCGCGCCCCACGCCGCCAGCGCGAACTCGTAACCGGGCGGGCGAATACCGCGCTCGGCCACCCGCTGCCACAGATCTGATGGGCTGACCGGCCCGTAGTGCGCGCCGCCCGCGCTGATGATGGAGCGCAGTTCGCCATACGCCAGAGCGTCGTCGTTCAATTTCAGAATGGCCACAGCTGCGGCCAAAACCAAAATCGCTACCAGCGGCCACAAACGGCGCGCACGGCTGTAGGTCGTCATTGTCGGCAGTGAAGTCAAGAAAATTTCAGCCCACTCATTTCAGGCCACCACCCATCACGGACGCGGCCCTTCCAGCCGGTGCAAATCATTATAACAAGACGAAAAACTTGCCACGCGCACAAACGCGACCGGCGTTGAGCCACCCGCCGTTTGGCGGTACTATTTGCCCAGCGCGGACGCACCCTTCAGAGGCGAATCCATGAGCGTTGTCTGTTTCGGCGAATTGTTGATCGATTTTGTCGCGCTTGAAACCGGCGTCACCGTCGGCGAGGCATCCGGCTTCCTCAAGAAGCCCGGCGGCGCGCCCGCTAACGTCGCCGTCGCCGTCAGACGGCTGGGTTATGAGAGCGCGTTTCTAACGCAGGTCGGCGACGACCCGTTCGGCCACTATCTGGCAGGTGTGCTGGAGGCCGAAAAGGTGGACGTCAGCGGCATCCGCTATTCCGGTGAAGCCCGCACGGCGCTGGCGTTCGTCTCGCTGCGCGCCGATGGGGAGCGCAGCTTCATGTTTTACCGCCATCCCAGCGCCGACATGCTCATGCGCCCCGAAGACGTTGCCATGGACGTGATCGAGCGCGGTCAGATATTTCACTATGGCTCGATCACCCTCATCGGCGAGCCAAGCCGCAGCGCCACGCTGGCCGCCGTCAACCACGCCCGGCAGGCGGGCAAACTCATCTCCTATGACCCCAACCTACGGCTGGCATTGTGGCCGAGCGCTGAAGCGGCCCGCGAAGGTATGCTGGCCGGGCTGGATTACGCTCACATCGTCAAGGTAAGCGACGAAGAACTGGAATTCCTGACCGGCGGGCAGGACGTGACGCCGCTGTGGCGCGACGACACGCGGCTGATCATCGTCACGCATGGCCCCGGCGGCGCGACCCTCTACACGCGAGACAGCCGCCACCACGAACCGGGCTACCGGGTTGCCGCCGTCGATACGACCGGCGCGGGCGATGGCTTCGTGGCGGGCGTGCTGGCGCGCCTGCTCGACTTCGGCGATAGCTGGACATCGCACCTGCCCGAAATCGCGCGCTTTGCCAACGCCGTTGGCGCGCTGACCACCACCGAGCGCGGCGCGATTCCGGCGCTGCCGTCGCGTGAAACGGTCGAGCGTTTCATGCGCGAGCGTGAAGGCTGCGAGTAAGCCCTGCCCGGTCGCTACTCTCACCAACCGTTCATGCCCTGCCGGCCGAGTTCCCCATATAATTAAAATGGTAATTACAATACCGCAGCGCTGCCCGAAGCAGCATATGGAGGAAACTTATGGCCCGGACAATTGTGGCCCTATACGACAACTTTGACATCGCCAAGCGGGCGGTGCAGGAACTCGTCGATGCCGGATTCGATCGTGAAAACATCAGTCTGGTGGCGAACGACGCAAGCGGCGAATATAGCCGCAGCTACGTCGAGCGTCAGGACGTTGAAAATGACGACGTGAGCGCCGCTGAGGGCGCGGGCTTCGGCGCAGTGGTCGGCGCGCTGGTCGGTCTGGGCGTGGCGCTGATTCCGGGCATTGGCCCGGTGCTGGCGGCTGGCCCGCTGGCGGCAGCGCTGATGGCCGGTATCGGCGCAGCAGCGGGCGCGGCGACCGGCGGCGTTGTCGCCGGGTTGGTCGATTTCGGCGTGCCGGAAGAAGAGGCCCACGTTTACGCCGAAGGTCTGCGACGCGGCGGCACACTCGTCAGCGTAACGGCTGATGACATGCATGCCGGTCGAATCGAAGAGATCATGAACCGCCACGATCCTATCGACCTCGATCACCGCGCGGCGATGTGGCGTGAAAGCGGCTGGGAAGCATTCGAGGCCGACTCCGAGCCGTATGACAGCGACACCCTTCGCCGCGACGTCTATCCGAGGGCGACCAGCGACCAGGGCATGGCGCGCACCGGTTCGGCGGGGGATCTGTCCTACCGGGACCCGGACGAAACACAGGAACACCGCGCAGTCGCTAACCGGGGCAGCGCGCGCATCTACACCAGAGAGTAGCTGCGCTACAGGCGAGGCAACTTCCGGTCGCGGGGGCCAGTAACAGGTCCCCGCGATTTTGATTCCACGACCTGCGCGCCTGGCCAGCTTGCACTACAATCAAGCGGAGCGAAGGAGGTCACGCCCATGCTCCGCATTCTGTTCACCGGCCTGGCCGCCGGGCTAATATTACTCGTGTGCGTCTTTGCCTCGACGACCGTGCAGGCGCAGGATGAACCCTGTTCGGAACCGCTGCCGCTTGTGATCGGGCAGAACATCTACACACGCCCCGGCGTTTTCATCCGCAACCTGCCGTCGCTCTCTGGCGCGCGCGTTGGCTACTATCCCTCAAGCATCACACTACGCGTCACCGGCTCGCCCGTCTGCGCCGACGGCTATAACTGGTGGCCGGTCGAAGGACCGGGCAATCCCGGCTGGATCGCCGAAGGCAAGCCCGATTTTCGCCTGATTTTCCCCGACGATACTTATGTGGTGACCAACGACTGCGCGCCGCCGCTGGCGCTGCCTGAAGGCGCAGGTCTGCGCGTCATCAATGGCGCTCGCGTGCGCGCCGTGCCGGGCGCAATGGCCCGCGTGCTGGCCTATGTCGGCCCCAACACCCTGCTCAGCGTGCGCGGCCAGCCGGAATGCGTCGGCGGCATCAACTGGTGGCCCGTCTGGACGCCCGCCGGCGGCGAACAGTTTGCCGAAGGCTGGATTGCCGAAAGCGATGATGGGTTGCCGGTGGTCGAACCGAATCGCGTCGTTCTACCGGGCGAAGCGGCCTGCGCGCCGCCGTACCGTCGTCTGGGGATCGGCGTTCGCGCAGTCGTCACCTATCGCGACGACAGGCCGAAGAACCTGCGCGCGGCTCCGGGACGCGACGCGCCGGTTCTCAACACCCTGCTGAAGAACGTGGCCGTCGATATCATCGGCGGGCCGGAATGTCGCGATGGGCTGAACTGGTGGCAAATTCGGGTGGTCGGCATCCCGGAAACCGTTGGCTGGATGGCCGAAGGCGGGACCGCCGCCGGGGGCTACTGGCTGCTGCCTATCGGGTTGGAGTGACGACACCCACTGAAACGCCGGAACCCGCCCGCTGACGACGGCCTTTCCCGTTTCGACGGGCGGGTTTCGGGATGTGGCTCACTCGCTCTTCAGCGCGACAACAGGCAACAGGCGCGCGGCGCGCAAAGCCGGGAACAGGCCCGCGCCCAGACCGACCGCCGTCGCCAGAACGACGGCGAACAGCGAAAGTTCCGGCGGGATGATGACCAGCTTGCCCTGAAGCTGCGACGGGTCGATGGGCAGGAACATCGGCCCGCCCTGATTCTGCGGCGCATTCTCGATCGCCGTATTGATGACATTGCCGAGCAGCAGCGCCACGCTCAGCCCGGCCACGCCGCCCGCCAGCCCCACCATGCCCGCCTCGATCAGAAAGACCGTCAGCACATCGCGGTCGGTCGCGCCGATGGCTTTCATCAGGCCGATTTCCTTCGTGCGTTCCAGAATCGCCATCGTCATGGTGTTGGCGACGCCGAACGCCGCCACCAGCAGCGCGACCGCTCCGACGCCGCCGAGCATCAGCCGCATCGTGCCGAAGAAGTTGTTGAGCTGGTTCAAAAACTCGCCCATGCCGCCGGGTATGTAGCCCATCTCGCGGATCGCATTCGAAACGCTGTCCGTCGCCTCGCGGCTGGTGGTGCGCACGATGACCTGCTCGAACCGGAAGGTGTCCGGATCAACCTTCTGCCCTGTAATCCATTCGTTGTGCTTCAGCACGTCCTCGAATGGCATGAACACCATCCAGTCGTAGCTGCTGCCCGGCGTGAGCACACCGCTGAACTCAATATTGACGCGGCGCTCGACCGGCTGCTCGCCTGTCCACTGCATCAACACGAGCTTGAGCGGTGTATTCAGCAGGTCGACCGTCACCGGCTGCCATTCTTCGGCGCGCGGGTCGAAAAACTGCTCGGCAACCATGCCACCCGCCAGCCCTTGCCCCGGTTGCAGCAAAATTGCCCCCTTTTCCCGCGTACCCCCCAAAACGGCAAA
>QGUR01000169.1 GCA_003242205.1 Chloroflexota bacterium
GGCCCCGCAAACAAGGTGTGGGTCGCGGCCCCGGGTAAATTTTCCCCCCACGACGGGGGTGTGGGGCTTTTGGCCCCCCGCACCGCGCGGGTTACCGCGCTCAGATGGAGAAAACTTTTAACCCGCCACACCGCCGAAACGGAAACAGGCGTAACGGTCGAGTTATACACCTTTGATGACGCGGTGGTCGATACGGCAGGAGGCCCGCAGGATGGCGCGGCGCACGCGCTCCAGGTCGCCACTCGCAGCCTGTCGATGTATTCGGACCTGTTTGGCGATTATCCGCACGAACGCTTCATCGTCGTGCAGGGTGACTTCCCGGACGGCATGGAGTTCAGCGATCTGGTTTTCGTCAGCACCAACTGGTTCCGAGGTTATACGGGCAGCCCGGAAGGCTATCTGACGATCATCACCGTCCACGAAGTCGCACACCAGTGGTGGTACTCGCGCGTTGGCAATGATCAGGCAAGCTCGCCATGGCTGGACGAAGCACTGGCGACCTACAGCGAGTACATTTTCTATGAAGAATACTATCCCGATCTCAAAGACTGGTGGTGGCGCTTCCGGGTGAATACCTGGATTCCGGAAGATTTCAACGACCAGCGCCTCACAAGCAGCGTTTATGAGTTCGACAACGTGCGCGAATACATCAACGCCGTCTACCTGCGCGGCGCGCGCATGTTGCACGACCTTCGTAGAGACCTCGGCACGCAGGCATTCTTCGACTGGCTGCGCCGCTATGCCGATGCCGGTGCCGGTCGCATCGCCACACCGGATCTGTTCTGGTCGCTGCTGACGCCCGAACAACTGGAACGAACCCGCCAAACACGCGAGAAGTATCTTGGCTCGCCCGAACCCGAGGTAGCAAGCGCGTCCTGATCCACGCCGAGCGGCGACCAGCGTCATACAATCTGTTATACTGGCTACCTGTCGCTCTCCACTGGAACTTTTCGATATATCTGCGCGTCTTTTCTAAAAGGGGGCGAGTACAGAAACCAGAGAGACAGGAGGTTTGGCATGCCAACATTCCGTCGCCTGCTACCGGCTATCGTGCTGATCGCGGTTACCCTGATCATCGGTCTGCTGCTGCCACACGCCGCCGAAGCCGGGGCAGATATCACCGCCCTGCAAACAACCGCTTACTTCGACAATCGCACCGAACCGGTTTATCTGATGGCGTCGCTCGTTAACGCGATCAACACGCGTGACTACCTGCGCGCGTGGAACTACTGGGAAACCACGCCGCCCGGAGTCAGCAGTTACGACCAGTTTGCCGCCGGTTATGCCGATACGCAGGAAGTCAGCGCCTTCGTGCAGTTGCCGATACAACAGGATGCAGGAGCCGGTCATGTCTATGCCACCGTGCCAACCCTGTTCAACGTCCGGCATACCGACGGTCGCCGTTCGACGTTTGTTGGCTGCTATACGCTGCACAAGACCAATGTGCCGGTCGGCGACAACCCGCTACCAGATCCCAACTGGTCGATTCGTGAAGGCAGAATGCGCCGTTCGACGCCCGACGCCTTTCTGCGCGGCGAGGCGATTTGCGATTACACGCCCACCTTCGCCACAGACTTCCCGATAGATCAGACGGGCGATCCGGTCGACCTGCTCGTGTCATATTTCAATGCCGTCATGCGCCGGGAGTATGTGCGCGCCTACAACTACTGGCTGAGGCCGCCCCGCCTGGGCCAGTTGCTCAATGACTTTGCGCTCGGTTACGCCGACACGCAAAACGTGACCGTATTCCTCAACCTGAACATCGCCCAGTTTTCCAACGGTGGCACTTTGCAGACCAACCTGCCAATCGCCATGCGCTCGACGCTGTTCAGCGGCGCGGTTCAGTATTTTGGCGGCTGCTATCAGGCCCAGTATCAGGTCGGCACACAGCCGCGATGGGCGTTCATCAACGCTTCGGTTCAGTCGGTGAGCACAGCTCAGGGTTCGCTGGATGTCGCGCGGTGTAACTGAGGATCGGGATACCTAGAGGAGAAGCCGGCTCTGCCAGTACAGGGCCGGCTCGTTTCATGTCTGAATAGTTGTAACCGTCTCAGGCAAAAGGCAGCGTGAAAGCCATGGTCGCGCCGGGGCCACAGGTCTTTTCGATCCAGATAGCGCCACCATGCGCTTCGATCAGGCCCTTACAGATCGCAAGCCCAAGCCCTGCCCCGCCGTGCCGCCCGTCGCCCTGTCGAAATGCCTCGAACACGATATCGTACTGATCCGGGGAAATACCCTCTCCCATATCGCTGACATCAATCCGGAGGTAGTTATCAGCCTGGCGGGCCGAAATCGTAATCGCCGTTGCGGGCGGGCCGTACTTCGCGCTGTTGCTGACCAGATTGGCCAGAACCTGCGCGATGCGCTGACCGTCGGCGCAAACCGGCGGCAAATCCGGCTCAAGGTCGACACGGAAAACGTGTTGCTCGGTGAGCATCTCGAGTTGCGGGCGCGCAATGGCCAGAATATCGGTGAATGACATCTCCGTTAGCTCAATCGCCAGCGTGCCAGCCTCCAGCCGCGACAAATCCAGCAACTGCTCCACCAGCGCGGTGAGTTTGTCGGCTTCGGCATCCGCGATGGTTAGAAATTCGCGCACCTGTTCGTCCGTCCAGATAACATCATCGACAACAAGGCTGCTGATAAAGCCCTTGATCGACGTCAGCGGTGTACGCAGTTCATGTGACACCATCGCCAAAAACTTGAGCTTAAGCTGATCGGCTGTTTCGGCAGCCAGCCGCGCTTCGCGCTCGGCCTGATAGAGTAGCGCCCGTTCAGCCGCCTGAGCGCACTGATGCGCCAGCGTCATCATGAACTCGCGGTCGGTAGCGGAAAATTTCCGCTGGTTGCGATAGATGAACGCGATAACACCGATGCCCCTGCCACCGACGAGAAGAGGCAATAAAGCCGTCGCACCCCGGTAGGCCGGCGAAATGTCGCCAAGCACGGGAAACTGATCGATTACTTCCGCGGCGCTCGCCCACCACAACGGCTCCCCCGTTTCAGCCACCTGCGAGGCCGGAAGCGCCGGATCCGCCTCAAAACGCCGCCAGGACTCAGAGACCGCCTCGTCACCAAGCTGGCCATAGAGCATTTCAAAGCCAGTCCGGTCGTTTGAGAGCAGCAAGAACGCCCCGTAATCCGCTCCGACTGTCACCATGCCCTGATCGATAACGACCCCCGCGATTTCAGGTACAGTCAGGCTTTCGGACAGCGCTACCGTGAGCGATTGCAGCCGCGCGATGCGGATCGCCGCCGCTTCAGCCTGCAACCTGGCCCGGTGTTCGGCCTGCACCACCTGCTCGCGTTCGATGGCCTCACCGAGAATATTGGCAGCCGCCTGCAGGAAGTAGATGTCATCATCGGTAAAAACGCGCTGTGTGCGCGTGTGCGCGCCAAGCACGCCATAGGGCCCTTGACTCGTCTCCAAAATGACGCTCATCCCGCTGACGACGCCATGATCCATCAGCATTTCCGGGTCTTCAAAGCGCTTTTCCGAACGCAGGTCATTCACAATGACCGGCCCCTTGTTCAGTAGCGCGTAGCCAGCCTGCGAAGATACCCCCGCCGTGATGATCAGGTTGCCGATCAGCCCATCGTGCCAGCCTGTGCCGGCCCGAAGCAGGAAACGTTCGCCTCCGTCGATAAGTTCGAGCACTTTCACAAACTCGACGCCAAGCGCCTCGGAAACCGCAACGGCAAGCTCATTCATCAGTGTCTGGACATCCGCGCGCAGCGCACGCAGCCCCAGCCGCGCGATTAACGACTGCTGCCGGATGCGGGCCTGCAGAGTCGCGCGGGTTTCTGCTTCGCGCCGCAGAAGTTGCACGCGCTCCAACGCCTGAGCACACTGATGCGCCAGCGCGAAAATATAAGCGCGGCTTTCGCGGTCAAAGGTTTGTGGTCGCGGAAAAGCGAAACTGATAGCGCCGATAACCCGCCCCTTTAGTATTAACGGCAGCGCGGCGATGACCTTCCCGGTGCTCTGCACCGTCCCCCCACTGAGGCCGGGAAAGCGCGCTTCATAAGCCTCGGCTGTAGGGCTCCAGACAGGCTGTTGCAGGCGCACAGCCTCCGCGATAGCAGACCGAGAATCTTCGATGGGATAATCCGGGAACCGGCTCAAGAAGGATGGCGAAGCGCCGCGATGCGCCAACAAGTCGAGATGCTCGCCGTCGTCACTGGTGAGACAGATGATGCCAGCGTATGCGCCGAGGATGGGAACGGCAATGTTGGCGACAATATCGGCCACCTGCTCCAGCGTCACCGCCTCCGAAAGCGCCGCCGTTAGTTGCTGCAGTCGCTCTGACCGGCCAGCGTGGTGAGCATGGCGCGTCACATCGATGCCGACTACCCAACTCGACCAACCGGGAACCGGATAGACATCGGAGATATTGGACCATGATACGACACAGACGTCGCCGTTCTTCGTCTGCAACTCCACGTCGCGGTCGCGGAACGCTCCCTCGAACAACCTCCACATCCTGAACGGGCCAGCGGGGGTATGCCGGCTTTGGAAAGCGCTTGTTCCTCGAACGTTACGACCCAGCATCTCGTCTGCGGTATAGCCAGTGCAGCGCTCACACTCGCGATTCCAGACGACAAGCCGTCCCTGATCGTCGATCGCGATCAAAAGAACCGGCATATTCTCAAGCACGGCAATCAGCGCCTCATATGAACTGGCAGAAAGACTTGCGGCATCCACTGGCTGGCATATCCTGCAAGATTATTAGATGGGGCTGGCAGCCTGCTGCCGCAACATCTGGCGGACGGAGAAGGAGCGGAAATGTCTTAAGTTTAATTGAAAGACAACAACAAATACAGGTTAAAGCGCATTTTCGGGCGAAACGCCGCGCCAGAACGAACAGCGGCGGCGCTTCGCCCGACCGATATCCGGCTACGAATCTTCGTTCAGATTGAAGGTACGGGGACGCTCCTGCAACACCACGTTGACGTCGATCAACTCGCCATCACGCCAGACGGTCAGGCTGATCTCGTCACCGGGCTGTGTGTTGGCTTCGAGATAGGCGACGATGTCATTCATCCGGCGTACCGGCTCGCCCTCGATGCCGACGATAATATCGCCATCAACCGGCGCACGCCCGAAAGGCGTGTTAATGCGCGACGGCGCAGCCCTCAGCCCGGCTGCATCGGCAGGGCTGCCTTCGACGACATCGGCCACCATTACACCCTGCACGTCCAGCGGCAGTCGCATCGCTTCGCGCTGGCTCGGCGAGAGTTCCGCTCCGGTGATGCCCAGATAGCTATGCTTGTATTCACCTTTGGCAATCAGATAAGGCACGATGCGCCGGACCGTATCAGCCGGAATGGCAAAGCCCACTCCCGAACCGACGCCTGTCGCGCTCAGGATAGCCGTGTTGACGCCGATCACCTCTCCGAGCATGTTCATCAGCGGCCCACCGCTGTTGCCCGGATTGATCGCGGCGTCGGTTTGAATCACTCTCGGAATGCTGAAGCCCTGCACATCGCGAATGCTGCGCCCGATGGCGCTGACGATCCCGGTTGTCAGTGTGAACGATTCCCCAAACGGGCTGCCAATTGCCATGGTACGTTGCCCGACGAACACGTCATCGGTGCTGGCAAATTCGACCGGCTGAAGAGTCAATCGCGGGTCGGTAGGATCGACTTTGATGACGGCTAAATCTGCCGACGGGTCGAGGCCAACGAGTTCCGCAGTCACGACCACGCCATCGTAGAACGTGACCTCGATGTAGCTGGCCCCTTCCACGACATGATTGTTCGTGACAATGTGGCCTTCGGTGTCGATGACAAAGCCGCTGCCTGTGCCTAACGGCGCACGGTTCCCGGCGACCGTGATGTTAACGACTGACTGCACGACATCCAGAAAAACCCGGTTCAGGGCCATTTCCGCCTCGCTGGCAGGATACGGCTGCGCTACCGGCAGCGGCTCGATCACATCCTGTTGCGCGAGCGCGGGCCAAGCCAAACCCAGCATAACCGCGATGACCAGCAACAAACGATGCCAGTTCCTCATTTATATGAACCTCCTTGCTTTAGCAAGGTGTACGTCACCAGTCGCTTGCATGTCGTAATCCGGAAGGCGTTCGAGCAGACGTGCGCTCCCTCCCTGAACCGCATCACTTCACCCTGTCGCTATTTGGGTCAGCGCTGATGTGGGCTCGGCTAATGCAATATCGGACTTCAAAAAGCCGTCGTTAGAGCTGCGGTGGCAGGAAAACAGCGGGCCACGGAATCGAGCGCCAATATGCTCAATGTAAATCTTAAGTGCAATTGCAAAACCAATTGAGGATTTCTTATGCGATCTTAACCGGCCGGCTGAAGCGACCAGCCGAACTCTCCGCAGGAGCCAACGCGCCTTTTTCGGAACGCGCGCGATCCGTCGCTATACTCTGCAGAAGGCACGTCCTTCGACTGCTGCTTTCGCACCGGCCAACCATGCAGGAGCTCCCGAAACCATGCCAGGCATGCGTATCATCGGTTACTACCCTTCCTGGTCGATCTACGACCGCCGGTATCTGGTGACGGATATCGCCGCCGGCAAACTGACACATCTCAACTACGCTTTCGCCAACATCTCCGAAGATGGCGAAATTGCGCTGGGAGACGCCCACGCCGACACGCAGTTTGTGTATCCCGGCGGCGAAGGCGGCGGCAACTTCCGGCAACTCCAACGGCTCAAGCAGGCGTACCCACATCTGAAAACGCTCATCTCCGTCGGCGGCTGGACGTGGTCGGGCCGGTTCTCCGATGTCGCGCTGACAGCAGCCTCCAGAGAGAAATTCGCCCGTTCCTGTGCCGAGTTTGTCAGCCGTTACGGCTTCGATGGCGTCGATATCGACTGGGAATACCCGACCGGCGGCGGCGCGCAGGGCAATATCGAGCGCCCGGAAGACCCGATGAACTTCGTACTGCTGCTGCAAAGCCTGCGCGAATACCTGAATGATCAGGCAGCGCGAGATGAGCGGCGCTATCTCCTGACCATCGCAGCGGGCGCGAGCAGCCGAGCCTACGCCCCTCTGGACTGGCCACGCATTCACCCGCTGCTGGATTTCATCAATGTCATGACGTATGACTTCAGCGGAAGCTGGAGCGCCGTCACCGGTTTTAACGCTCCGCTTTACGACTCATCGCCCGTGCCGGTCGAAGGCGGCAGCATGCACACGACCGTTCAGGCGATGCTGGCGCTCGGCATCCCGCCGGAAAAACTGGTGCCCGGCGTTCCGTTTTACGGGCGCGGATGGGCCGGCGTCCCCCCGCAGAACAACGGTCTGCACCAGCCATTCGAAGGCCTGCCGCCGGGAACCACGGAAGGTTATTTCAGCTACCACGAGCTAGCATCCAGCTACGCCGGCAAATTTGCACGCTTCTGGCACGACAACGCGCAGGTGCCGTGGTTATACGACGCCGGAACGCGAGTGATGATTTCATACGATGACCCGCAGTCGATCCGGTTAAAGGCGGCCTATGCGCGCCAGCATGGCCTCGGCGGCATTATGTTCTGGGAACTGAGCAGCGACGATGCGCAAGCGACGCTGTTGTCAACGATCTATGAAACTTTCAACATGACGTAGCATGAAGCGTTGACGCGGCTCCGGCAGCCGAACAATCCCGTAGTAAAAAATAAAACCGCCCCACCAAAGGTGAGGCGGGAACATATCGTCGTTGCCGGCGCGTCTGGCGCTCAGGTGGTGGCTGGCGCAACCGGAGTCGTGGAAGTTGACGCTGACCCTGTAAGGTCGGAAGTGCAGTTCGGGCAGCGCGTCGCCTTAATGGGAATTTCGGTAGCGCAGAACGGGCAGACCTTGTTCACAGGTTCTTCGGGAGCGGCTTCCTTCTTCGTGAAGCGCGCCGTAGCGTTGTTATAAGCGCGGATAATGAGGAAAAGCACAAAGCCGACGATCAGGAAGTTGATTATCGCATTGATAAACAGACCGATGCCGAGCGCGACTTCGGGATTGTCTCCTTCAGCGGCGCGCAGCACGATCCGCATTTCGCTGAAGTCAATGCCGCCGGTTATCAGGCCGATGATCGGGCTGATAATGTCAGTCACCAGCGAATTGACGATGGTGGTAAACGCGGCGCCGATGATGATACCGACCGCAAGATCCAGAACATTGCCCCGCATGATGAAGTTTCGAAACTCGGTCAGCATGGTCTACGCTCCCTAAAAGGTAACACTTTGCGTTACCTCGAAGTTTATGACAGTTTCGCCTGGCGCGCCAGTTGCTTCGACAAACGAACAAAAGGCTGCCTGTAGCCGCGCGCGATGACCTGCGCCACGCGTTGTCAGAGCACATTCAGGATCAGTTGCCGCCTTCACTGTGACCGCGGAAATATTGGCGCAGCACATCGGCTGCAGGCTTGCCGTGAAAGCTATATCCACGGTCGTAGCGCCCGCCCCGCTGCGGGTCGGTATATTGCGACCACCAGAAGATCCCCTGCCACCATGGCTGCCCGTAAAAAGACTCAAACAGCGCGCGATAGGCATCCGCCTGCTCCTGAAGGTCAATCTCCGCTTGCATCGACCAGTCGCCGGGCAAAACGGTAGCGCCGTCGACGCTCATGTAACCGGCCTCCGTGATGATGACGGGTTTGGCCCAGCGATCCGCCAGCCAGCCGATATAAGCGATCAGCGGCCGCCACATCAGCTTCATTTGTTCGACGGTCGGGTTTGGCGTCAGGCTGATGGCATAGTAGGCGTCAATACCAATGGCGTCGAGCGCATCCCACCACTTTATCTGCAGTGGCTCGAAGTAAGTCAGCGCAGCATAGGTCAGCGGACCGTCATAGACTTCGCGCACCTGACGAATCAGGTTCCGCCAGTCATCTTCCCGGTGTACGGTTCCGGCAAGCTCCGTGCCGACGACAAAATAGCCTACGCCCCAAGCCTGCGCCAGCCGCGCATAATGAGTCACAACTTCGCCATAACTTTCAAACCAGGCGTCCCACGCAGCTTCGTCGTCGCCAAAACCGATGTTGAAACGCCCCTCCAGCGAATTTTCCATCTGGTTTAGATCAATATGCGGCTTCAGCATGACGTTCAGGCCAAGATCATGCGCCCGCGCGACGACATGGCGCAGTTCCTCATCGGAAGACGTAAGCGGGCCTGACTGGCAGTCGATTTCGGTGGAAGTTCGGGTTTCCTGATAGCACTTGATGATGACCGCTATCCAGTTCGCCCCGGTCGGCAGAATGATTTGCTCCAGCGTGCGATCCGAATCGGCGCTGGCAAACGCGCCCCGGCCAACCGACTCGTAGGAAATCCCTTTCAGGAAATCGTCGGGCAACGGCTCGACCGGCCGTGAAGGTGGCGCGGGTGGCGACAGCACCGTGACAAAGATGAGAAAGAGACTAACCAGCGCGCACGGAAAGGAAGCGATCAGGCAACCGATACGCCGGCACGACCAGCGCGCCAGATGAGGCGATCCAGAAGAGGCGTCTGCCATCAGGTATGTGCGGAAATCGTTCGACATCCCATGAAGGTCTTGCCGGACGTTTCACAGCGATGTTTTTGCAGAGGACAAAACTGTAGCGCAGTCTGGAGGAACGTTCAACCGGTGGCGGTCTGGCTATGGACGGCTCCCGCTGCTGTTATCGCCTCGCCCCCGAGCCCGATCGAAGCTCATGTTTACACCAGAGCCTCCGCTGCTGTCATCTCCGCCGTTTCCGTCATTTCCTCCGCTGCCATCGTCAGGCGGAGGAGGAGGTGGTGGTGGTGGCGGCGGTGGTGGCG
>QGUR01000170.1 GCA_003242205.1 Chloroflexota bacterium
ATGTGTAAATCCCGCTTGGCGTCGTCGGCAGTCTGGGGCGCAACCAGAGCATCCTGCTGACCGTCGAAGTCACGTTCGACCAGCCGGGCGACTATCTGCTTCAGATACGCGCCGATTCGGACGCGAACATTGCCGAGTTGAGCGAGGTCAACAATACCGCCGTCTACGATGTCACCATCCTTGCCGGCCCGTGACGCCGCCGGCTTTCACGCATTTGGGGAGGCGCGGGCGCGTGCCTCCCGGTTACCGTCTCACGAGTTGATCGACAGGGGATATGAACCGCCTTAGCGAATCGCGGCTTTTCCAACGATTCTGGGACATTGCCGGTGCTGCCAGCATCCGCATCAAAGTTCTGGGAATCGTTCTGGGCGTCATTTTTCTGCTCGGTTTTTTCATCACCCTGCAACTTCGCGGCGCGCTCTGGTCCACGCTGGAACACGAACTGGTCCATCAGGGAGATGCCATTGCCCTGACGGTTGCCCAGCAGACGGCGCTGATGGCCCGATCAGACAACCGCGAACTGATGGCGCATCTTATCGAGGAATACCGGCTGCATTATTCCGATGCCAATCACAATACGATCGTCGACTACATCGTCATCGTCGATAACGCCGGCAACACGGTAGTGGAGACCTACGCGCCCTATGTCGACGCGCAGGCGCTGGCAGAATCTCCATATCACGCTAGCCCGGGGCAGGTTATCCAGCTTACATTTCCGTGGGGCGGCGTGCTGGAACACGCGACGCCGCTGAACAATGAACTTGTATTGCGCCTCGGCTTATCCGAGCAGAATATCCTGAACACGGTCAATACCGTGACGATCCAGATCGTGTCGATCACGCTGGTCATGGTCGGCATTGGTCTGGTCGCGGCCTTCTTCCTGACCTGGATTCTGACGAAGCCCATCCTGAGTCTGGTTGACGCGACCAAGGCGGTCGCCGCGGGCGATTTTTCGCAGCGCGTGCCACGGTGGGCCAACGATGAGATCGGCGAGCTGGCCTCGGCGTTCAACGTGATGACCAGCGCGCTGGAACAGGCCGACCGCGAGCGAGGCGAACGGGAAGCGCTGCGCGAGAAATACATTCGCGGCGTTATTCAGGCGCAGGAAGAAGAGCGTAAGCGCATTGCCCGCGAACTCCACGATAGCACCAGCCAGTCGCTGACGTCGCTGCTGGTCGGGCTGACGGCGCTCGAAAACAGCTCCGAGTCGCCAGCGCAGACAGCCCAGATCAAGGACATCCGGCAGGTGGTTTCCGCGACGCTCGAAGAAGTCCATTCGCTGGCCTGGCAGCTTCGCCCAAGCGTGCTCGACGATCATGGCCTGCTGGAAGCGCTGCACAGATACATCAGCGACTATCAGAGGCGGCACAATATTCAGGTAGACTTCGTTGAGCACGGGCTGGATGAACGGTTGCCGCTGGCGCTCGAAACCGGCATTTACCGCATGGTTCAGGAGGGCCTGACCAATATCGCCCGCCATGCGAAGGCGCAGAACGCCAGCGTGTTGATCGAGCGGCGCAACGGCAAACTTCGGGTGATCATCGAAGATGACGGGCGTGGTTTTGACCCATCGGTTGTCCCTACCGGAGAGCACAATCTCGGTTTGCAGGGCATACGTGAACGAGCGCAGCTTTTTGGCGGCAAACTCACCATCGAGTCGGCTCCCGGGCAGGGGGCCAGCCTGTTTATCGAGATTCCGCTGGAAGCCGATATGGAGCCTATGCAGTTGGAGCAAGGGCTGTGAGCGAAACGAAACGTATCTTACTCGCGGACGATCACGCGATTCTGCGTTCAGGTCTACGGCTGTTGATCGAGGGACAGCCCGGGCTTGAAGTCGTTGGCGAGGCCGGCGACGGGCAGGAGGCGCTGGAGAAGGCCCGGACGCTGAAGCCAGACCTGATCCTTCTCGACCTCAATATGCCGGGGCTGGATGGGTTGGCAGCGCTGCCGCAAATACGCGAGCAGTCGCCCGATAGCCGCGTGCTCATCCTGACGATGCACGACGATGTCAGCTATCTTCAGCAGGCGTTGAACGCCGGGGCGTCGGGCTATGTCCTCAAGCGAGCGGTGGACAGCGAACTGCTGCTGGCGATCGAGACCGTGCTGCGCGGCGAAACCTACGTCCATTCGGCAATGACGCAGAAGCTGTTGCAGAAAATGACGTCCGAGCAGTCGGCGGCGAAGGATGCGCCCGACCCCTGGGACACGCTGTCTGAGCGCGAGCGCGATGTTTTGCGGCTGGTTGCTCTGGGGAACACCAATCAGGAAATCGCCGACGAGCTTTTTCTGAGTGTCAAGACGGTCGAAACCTACCGCGCCCGCGGTATGGAAAAGCTCGGTTTGCAGACCCGCGCCCAGTTGGTCAAGTCGGCGCTAAAACGCGGCCTGCTCGACTGAACTGCGCCCCAACTCCCACTACTGAGCGCTGAAAGGCGCGCTTTCGCGAAGCGTAGCCAGAATATGCTGTCAGGGTTTTCCCGACAGAAATTGCGACCTTTTCCCGACACGACCATCGGGTTTTGCCTGCTACAACCCGGCTCCGTTCTCGCCTACCATAGAGGCATAAAGTAACCCGTAACCGGAAAACAGGAGCAAAACACTCATGGCTAGCATTCTTTCCAAGGAATCCAACGTTGTTCAGGACCCGCCCTTTGCCCGGATTCTGTTCAGCGATACGCGTTTCGCCATTGTCTGGACCATCATTCGCATTTTCGTCGGCTGGCAGTGGCTCAGCGCCGGGTTGGGCAAGCTCTCGAATCCGGCATGGATGCAGACCGGTGAGGCGCTGAAAGGCTTCTGGGCCAGCGCAGTGGTCGTTCCCGAAACCGGCAAGGCCCCCATCGCCTTCGACTGGTATCGCAGCTTCCTGCAGGGCATGCTCGACGCGGGCGCGTATACCTGGTTCGCGCCGCTTATCGCGGTCGGTGAAGTGTTGGTCGGCGTGGCTCTGATCATCGGCGCGTTCGTTGGTATTGCGGCCTTCTTCGCGGCGTTCATGAACTGGAACTTCATCATGGCGGGCACGGCGAGCACCAACGGCCTGCTGCTGGTTCTGGCGATCCTGCTGATCCTGGCGTGGAAGACGGCGGGCCACTACGGTGCAGACTACTTCCTCCTTCGCCTGCTGGGTACGCCGTGGGGCAGAAAGTCGGCGGAGCAAAACGAACTGGTCGCGGTGCGGGCCTAGTCCACAAAGCTGGTTAGCAGACGTGTTGGAAAGGCCGGGGGAGACAGTACGGAGGACGGTGTAACGGAATATTCTTCCCCGGCCAACCCAAATCGCAGCTCAGTAATGTAAGCAAGGTGTATCGGAAACGTACTGGAACGGAAACGGCGGCTCGAAAACGGGCCGCCGTTTCGTTTCCGGCAGCGGCGGGCGGGCTTCGGGCCTGATTGACTCGCTTTCGGGCGCGGGATAGAATGACGGCATGACGATGCACGTGCTCATCATCAACCCGCAGCTCGCGTTTACGGTTGCGCTCAAACAGGCGCTTGAGCGGACGGGTTCATATGTCGTGCATCCGTTCACCTCTCCCGACGCCGCCCTCGAATATCTCAGGAACAACCCGCAGGATGTCGCGCTGGTGCGGGCCGATGTCACTACGGATTCCGGGCTGGCGCTGATCCGCGCCGTTCGCGGCATCCAGCCCGATCTGCCGCTGATTGTCAGCCCCGACCAGCCGGAGGCCGTGCTCGACTCGTTGCTATTGCAGGCCGGCATTGACGAGCCGTTCCAGGCCCGCGAACTTATCCCGCTGCTGAACCGTGCAGCGGATGCGCGTGACGCGCTGGCCAAAGCGGTCGCAGAAGGACGCGGGCAGAGCGGGCCGCCTGCCGGGGAAGACGTCGAAGCGACTGTCAACACCGACCGGTTTAACGGCGATGAGAACGCCGGGCCTGCCGCTACGCCGCTCGACACGGTGCTTGAAGAAATCGACGAAGCCGATATTTTCGATCTCGATCTCGATGCCATTCAGGCGGCAGCCGCCAGCAGCATGGACGACGTGGAGCTGCCTGAAGCGCAGACCGGGCGGTCGCAGGCGCTGATTGATTTCATGCTGCCGGACGACGTGGAAGCGCGCGCGCCTCATGAAAGCAGCCGCCGCTTTCGCCAACTGGCCGACGAAGAACCGCCGCTGCCCGATCTTGAGGAGAACGGCACGGTCAGCGATCTACTCAGCGGAGTCACCGATCCGGAATTTCTGGATGTCCTCGCATTGCTGAACGCCGAGGAGACGCCGCCGGAAGGCCAGCCGGCGACGCTCAGCGACGAGGAACTGCAACAGGTACTGGATGCGTTTTACAGTGACGAGGACGATTCGCCGCCCGGTGCGGTGGACGATGCCGGCGGCGATGCGGAGGACCTGCCGCCTGACGATGACGACCACTCGCCGGCCCGCGTGATTCTTGAAACCGCGCTGGATGAATCGACTCCCCCGGAGGAATTCTCGCTAGATGAGTTGATCGCCAGCATCGAACGCCGGCTTCCGGAAAATCGCCCGAATGTCCAGCCGTTACCATCGTGGCTGCGCGAAACCCAGCCACTGGTCGCCGAGCCTGATTTTCTGCCTGAGGAACCGGCGAAAGTCCTGCCGGTTGACTTCACCGGCGATTTGTACGATCAGACGACGCGGCCATCGGGCCAGCAGCACGTCGAAACACGCGGTGGCGAACTGGAGACCGAAATGGTCGACTTCTTCTCCAGCGTACAGCCGCCCGCGTCCGACCTGCTGGAGACGATTGAGGAAGCGGAGCGCATCGCTGACGACACGCCTTTCGATCACGGGCCGGTGATCAACCTGCCGGAGGACGTGGACGCAACAGTCGAACCGCTGTTGCTGGAGAAGTTTGCTGGAGCGTTTTCGGACACGCGCGAAGTCGAGGTCGTTAGCGACGCGCCCGAAGTTGACGAGCCGGTGGAGTTGCCTGAAGCATGGCCGGAAGAACTGACGGTTGACGAGGCGGAGGCCGTTTTCGAGGACTTGGAAGCGGTTGCTCAGGCCGGGGCGGAAAACGACTTCGAGCCTGAACCGGCAGCCGCAGACGCCGGACAGGAGCCGGAACTACAGCCGGACGCGCCCGCATTCGGGGACACAGCGGAGCCGCCGTCGTTGCCGGAGGAAGACTCGGCTTGGACGGGAGAACGGTTGCCGCCGCTGTTGCCTCGTGAGGAAAGCCAGTTTGAATCGGCGCTGTTCGACACGACTTTCGATCGTCTAGCGGCTTTCGATTTTCCCGACGCTGAGATTTTGCAACTTCAGCCCGATCTGGGCGCGCGCCCGCTTGACGACCCGCGCATCGCTCAGGCCGCCCTCAGCCTGACTCACGCCTCGCTCGAATCGACGGCGGAGGCGACGTTGCTCACGCGCAACGGCGAGATTGTCGCCTTTGCCGGAAACCTGACGCGCGAGGAACTGGAAGAACTGCGAAAGAGCATCGCCGACGACTGGGATACGAGCGTCGAAAAGGCGCGGCTGCGCTTCTTCACGCTGGAAAGCAGCGGCCGGGAATGTATGCTCTATTCGCGCCATACGGAAGACGATCTGGTGCTGTCGATGCTGTTCTACGGCACGACGAAGCTGAAAGACATTCGCCGTCAGGGCGAACGTCTGCTCCGGGCGCTGCGCTCCGTGCCGGAACCTGCGGCTGACGAGGCTCCGCCGCCCGTGTCCGAGCTGGTCGTCCCCGTCGTAACCAGCGAACCTCCCAGCCCTGGCCCGCTGACTCCTTACACGGTCGTCTGGGTGCTGGCCGATCCCAACGCGCAACTTGCCGAGCCGGTGGCGCGGGCGCTGGTTGCCGGCCTGACGACGCAGCTTGGCGAGCTTGGCTGGGTGGTTCACGAGGTGCGCGCCGAGTATGAGTTTGTGATGGTCTACGCCGACATGCCGGCGGAGCAGCCACAGGACGAACTGGTCGACGACCTTAAGCGGCGGGCTGCCGCGATTGCCAGCGCAGTCGATACCTCTCTTGTCCCCGACACGCTCTGGGCGGATGGTTATCTGTTGGTCGCTCCGGGGCGCGAATTGCAGCTTGAGGACATCCAGTCGTTTATCGAATTCGAGCGCATGTAGCGTCCTTTCCGGGGCGGACGTGCGCGCAGCGCAGGGCGTGGTATAATTGTTTCGCCCAAATGTTCGCATTTTTCTTCTCAGGAAACGCGCATGGCTCCTCGCCCATTGCTCTATTTGCTTGACGGACACTCGCTTGCCTATCGCCACCACTTTGCCTACATCAACAACCCGCTGATGACCAGCGCCGGCGAGCCAACAAGCGCCATCTTTGGCTTTTCGCGCGCCCTGATGGATATCCTGCAAAAGGACAAGCCGCACTATCTGGCGGTGGCGTTCGATGACGGGTTAAGTGGGCGCGATACGCTGTATCAGGACTACAAGGGAACGCGCGAACAGATGCCGGACGATCTGACGGCCCAGATGCCGGGTATCTTCCAGCTGGTGCGCGCTTTCAATATCCCGATTCTGATGGTCAGCGGCTATGAGGCCGATGATGTGATCGGCACAATTTCGGCGCAGGCGGAATTGCAGGATGTGGATGTGCGCGTGGTCAGCGGGGATGGCGACATTCTCCAGTTGCTATCGCCGCATACCACCGTGCAACTCCGCGTGCGGCGTAAAGAGGCCTCCGGCCGGTTTGTCGTCCGCGACATCATTTACGATGAAGACGCCTTCCGCCGCGAGTATGGTCTGGAACCGTGGCAGTTGGTCGATCTGAAGGCACTCAAGGGCGATAGCTCGGATAACATTCCGGGCGTTGCCGGTATCGGCGAAAAAACCGCGACCCAGTTGCTACAGCGGTTCGGCTCGCTGGAAGCCATCTACGAGCGGCTGGACGAAATCGGAGGCGCGACCCAGCGCAAGCTGGCCGAAGGGCGCGAAGCGGCGTTTCTGAGCAAGGAACTGGCGACCATCCGGCGGGATGTTCCGATTGAACTGGTGCTCGACGCCTGTGTCGCGCACGATTTTGATCGCCGCGAAGTCGAATCCCTGTTCCTGCGCTACGAATTTCGCAGCCTGATCGACCATCTGGCGCGGGCTGTGCCGGTACACGGCGAACAGTTGTCGCTCTTCGGCGCGGATGGCGAGGCAGCTTCCGCCACGCTCAACGATGCGCTCATCGAACCGATCGTCGTTGACGACGAGGCGAAGCTGAAGGAATTGGTGGACGTGCTCAACAGCGCCTCGGCGATCACCTTTGACCTCGAATCCACCAGCACCGACCAGATGACGGCGGACATGGTCGGTATCGCGCTCTCGCCCGATGGCGAACGGGGCTATTACATCCCGGTCGGTCATGATTCCGGCAAGCAGTTGCCGCTCAAACAGGTGCTCGATGCGCTGCGCGGCCCGTTGACGAATCCGAACATCCCCAAATACGCGCACAACGCTAAGTATGACCTGATCATCATGCAGCGCTACGGGATCGACGTCACGCCGATCACGTTCGACACCATGATTGCCGAATGGGTATACGATCCCGGCAGCCAGGCGCTGGGGTTGAAGAACCTTGTGCGCGACCGGCTGAACATTCGTATGACCGAGATCAAGGAACTGATCGGCACGGGCAAGAAGGCGATTACGATGAGCGCCGTGCCAATCGAACGCGCTGCGCCGTATGCCGCCGCCGATGCCGTGTTCACACACCAGCTGGTCGACAAGCTCCGGATCGATCTGGTGAACGAGTCGCTCATTTCACTGTTCGAGACGATTGAAATGCCGCTGGTTCCCGTGCTGGCGGACATGGAACGCACCGGCGTCCTGCTCGATACCGATTTTCTGGCGCAGATGAGCGAGCAGCTTCAGGTACAGCTTCAGGCGGTCGAGCAGCAGATTTTCGCCGCCGGGGGGATGGGGCCATTCAATATCAACAGCCCCAAGCAGTTGAATGACGTGCTGTTCGGCAAGCTCGGCCTGAAGGTGGAGGGCCTGCGGAAGACTTCACACGGCTATTCGACGGCTGCCGACGTGCTCGATAACCTGCGCGGCGAGCACCCGATTATCGAACTCATCCTGCAATATCGCGAGTTGAGCAAGCTGAAAGGCACGTATGTCGATGCGCTGCCCGCGCTGATCAATCCGCTGACCGGGCGGGTGCATACCAGTTTCAATCAGGCGGGTTCGAGCACCGGACGCCTGAGTAGCAGCAACCCGAACCTGCAGAACATCCCCATCCGCACGGAGCTGGGACGTGAAATCCGGCGCGCATTCGTGACGCCGCCGGGGACATCCCTGCTGGCGGTCGATTACAGTCAGGTCGAGTTGCGGATTCTGGCGCACATTGCCGATGAGCCGACGCTGGTGCAGGCATTTCTTCAGGGCGAGGACATTCACGCCGCGACTGCCGCCGTCGTCTATGGCATTCCGATGGAGCAGGTCACCAAAGAACAGCGTATCTTCGCCAAGCGCGTCAATTTCGGCGTGCTGTATGGCATGGGCGCGTTCCGGCTGGCGCGTGAAAGCAACCTGACTCTGGCCGAAGCGCGGGCGTTCATCGATACCTACTTCAGCCGCCTGCCGAAAGTGCTGGAGTACATCGAGCGCACCAAACATATGGCCCGCACACAAGGCTATGTCGAAACCCTGTTTGGCCGGAAACGCCGTTTCCCGCTGCTGATGGGCGTGGCGAAAGGCAATGCCAATGCCATCCAGCAGGCGGAACGCGAAGCTGTTAACATGCCGATACAGGGTACGGCTGCGGACATCATCAAACAGGCGATGATCCGGCTGCATAGAGAATTGGCTGCACGGAAACTCGGCGCGCGCATGTTGTTGCAGGTGCACGACGAACTGGTTTTCGAAGTGCCGGATCGCGAACTTCAGGAAACGGCGGCGCTGGTCGTTGAGTGCATGGAAAACGTCATCGAACTGAAAGCCCCGTTGCGCGCCAACGCCCAGTTTGGCCCAAACTGGCTCGATATGCAGCCTGTGTAGCTCTCACCGCGATTGGATACAGTGAATGCGGGGCAAGCGCGTCTTGCCCCGCACCATTTCCTGTTTTTTCAGCCACACTAACCGCGGCGGCTTGGTGGGCGGCAACAATTCCCGTGAAGCGCCTGCCTGTCGAAAGTCTCAACAACGCTCTAACGTCCATTCTTTCACAAACCGGCAGGCGTGTTATACTTAAATTGAACACTGTGCCCTTTTTCCTGACTACTCAAGAAACCGACAACTCTATGAGGCACTTTCTCCAGCTTTCCGACTGGGCTCCTGACGAACTTCAGGACATGCTGCAACTCGCCGTCCGGCTTAAGGCCGAACATCGCAACGGCGGTAACGCGCCGCTCCTTCAGAATAAAGTCCTCGGTCTGATCTTTCAGAAGCCTTCGCTACGCACGCGCGTGTCCTTCGAAGTAGGCATGCGCCAGCTTGGTGGCTGGGCGCTGACCCTCGGCCCGGATGAGATCGGGCTGGGGAAGCGTGAAAGCATCGCCGATATCAGCCGGGTGATGTCGCGCTACGTTCACGCGGTCATGGCGCGGGTCTTCGATCACCAGCACGTGATTGAACTGGCTCGCTGGAGCGACGTGCCCGTCATCAACGGCCTGAGCGACGAACATCATCCGTGTCAGGCGCTGGCTGATATACTGACCATCTACGAGCACTACGGGCGGACACAGGGCCTGCGCGTGGCCTATGTGGGCGTGGGCAAAACGGTCGCCGCATCCTGGCGGAACAGGTGGGCATCTTCG
>QGUR01000476.1 GCA_003242205.1 Chloroflexota bacterium
CACGTTATTGTTGCTCTTGAATTCGCGTTGCTTAGCCATAACCCCATTATGTAGCAGGAGGCTATCTAACGAAACAAGCGTTCGGTTTTCAGAGGGGGCAGCGCTTCATCCCCACAGCTAAAGCTGGGGGCTTTCGCGCTGTATTTTGTGGTAATTGAACCAAAACGCCAAGTGATTAGTAGTAGCTACATAAAATAGAAATAGACCGGGCATGTTGCGACGTTGCCCGCGATATGCTATCTTGACGCCGTCTGCGTACTTGCCAGCTTCCCGCTCATCATGCGTGGCAACGTTTGCCCGGTACGCAATCTTTACTCGCATCAACATATATTCTTGGAGGGTTACATGAAAGTTTCCAAGCTTGTTCGTTTACTTGGGCTAAGCCTGATAGTGCTGGCCCTTTCCGCCGGCGTCGTTACGGCGCAGGACGGGCCGAAAGTGCTGCATACAGGCATCGGCATGGTCGGCGGTGACCTGAACACCATTGACCCGGCTGTGTCGGAAGTCGCCGGCGAGCATCAGATCACGACCCTGCTGTGGCCCGGCGTGACCGTTCAGGATGAAGAGACCGGTGAAGTCGTTCCCGGTATCGCGACCGACTGGGAAGTTTCGGAAGACGGCCTGACCTACACCTACAATCTGGTTCAGGAAATCCCGTGGGTCCGTTACAACGCGGAAACCGGCGAAGTTGAGCAGGTGCTGGATGAAGACGGCAACCCGCGCTATGTGACCGCCCATGACATTGTCTATGGCTGGCGGCGCACGCTCGACCCCGAAACCGCTTCCCCGTATGCCTACGTGCTCCAGGTCGTGGTCCAGAACGGCGCTGAAGTTGCCGCCGGTGAACTCCCGCCCGAAGAGCTCGGCATCGTCGCGGTTGATGATTACACGGTTCAGATCACCCTGCCCGAACCGCTCGGTTTCGCGCCCGGTATTCACGGTCTGTGGATGGCCACCGCGCAGCCGGCCTGGTCGATTGAAGAGGGTGGCGACCTGTGGACCGAGCCTGAGTACATCAGCACCTACGGCTCCTTTGCGCTGAAGGAATGGGCGCACGACGAGAGCATCACGCTGATCAAGAATCCGTTCTGGCCTGGCACCGAGCACATTCAGCCTGCCATCCTCGACGAAGTGGTGTTCCACTTCCTCGATCAGCAGACGCAGTTCGCCGAGTTCCTGGCCGGTACGCTGGACGCGATTGACGTTCCGCTCGAAGAGCTGGAGCGTGTCCAGACCGACCCCGAACTGAGCCAGATGTACAGCAGCGGCGCCCGCATGTGCACCTACTACCTCGGCTTTGACAACACCGAATACCCGGTGAACAACGCGAACCTGCGCCGCGCCCTCTCGCTCGCCATTGACCGTGTGTCGCTGGTCGAGAACGTGACCCGTGGCGGCCAGATCCCCGCTCAGTGGTTCTCGCGTCCGGGCCTCAATGCCGCGCCCACGCTGGAAACCCACCCTGACCTCGGTATCTGGTACGATCCGGAAGCCGCGCAGGAATCCCTGCAGGCCGCTCTGGACGAGCTGGGCCTGTCCTCGATCGACGAACTGCCTCCGCTGACCCTGTCCTTCAACGCCCAATCCGGCCATGAAGCGATCATGCAGGCCATCCAGCAGATGTGGCGCGACGAACTGGGCCTCGACGTGCAGTTGAACGCCATGGACTCGACGACCTACTTCTCGGTCGTTAGCCAGGACGCGCCGATGATCTGGCGTACTGGCTGGTGCCAGGACTACCCGGATGCCAACAACTTCCTGTATGATGTGTTGCACTCGAAGTCGACCCAGAACGACCCCGGGTTCTCCAACGCGGAGTATGACGCTCTGGTCGAGCGGGCGCGCGTCTCCACCGATCCGGATGAGCGCCTTGAGCTGTACGCTCAGGCCGAAGAAATCCTGGTCGATCAGGAAGCAGCGATTGCGCCGATCTACTGGTACACCACCAACCAGCTCACCCGTCCGTATGTTGAGCGTACCTACTCGATCATCGGCGACCAGGCCTACAACGAGTGGGACATCCACCGCGACGAGTAAGCCGGGAAGCTTGCAATAAGCAAGGTGTGACAAACGTGCAGGGGCAAAGGTGATCTTTGCCCCTGTATCGCCCTACCAGTCACCGGCATAATGTCTGAATCGTTCTTTCGGCCCCATGGCCGTCTTGTGTTGTTAGAGGTAGTTAGCGCATGGCCCGTTTCATCGCCCGGCGAATCATGTGGATGCTTCTCGTCCTGTTCGTTTTGTCAATCATTACCTTTTTATTGATGCGATTGGTGCCGGGCGGCCCCTTCGACCGGGAAAAACCTCTTCCCGAAGCGACCATCAAGCTACTGGAACAGCGCTATAACCTCGATGCTCCGCTGCACGAGCAATACTTCAACTATCTCAGCGATATCGCGCTCCCGCGAATCACTTACGGGCAGCAGCGTCCCAACAGCGCCCTTTTACAATTTCCCAACCCAACAAGACGGTCTTAAATTCCGT
>QGUR01000171.1 GCA_003242205.1 Chloroflexota bacterium
TCATCTACCATCTGGCCGCTGCCGTCGGCGTGCATAAGATCATCAGCGAGCCAATCGACACGATTGAGATCAACGTCGGCGGAACCGAGGTCGTGCTGAAAACGGCGCGCCGCTACCGTAAAAAGGTGCTGATCGCGTCGACGTCCGAAGTTTACGGTAAGGGCGTCCGCATTCCGTTTTCCGAGGACGACGACCGCCTGATGGGGCCGACGACGCGCAACCGCTGGAGCTACGCCGCCTCAAAGGCGATTGACGAGTTTCTGGCGCTGGCCTATCACAAGCAGGTCGGGCTGCCGGTCGTCATCTTCCGCCTGTTCAACACCGTCGGTCCCCGGCAGACCGGGCAGTATGGCATGGTGCTGCCGCGCTTCGTCCGCTGGGCGCTGGCGAACGAACCGATTCTGGTCTATGGTGATGGACAACAGCAGCGCTGCTTCTGTAACGTCAGCAACGTTGTCGAGGCGATTCACGCGCTCGCGGAAGCGCCGCAGGCCGTCGGAGAGGTGTTTAACATCGGAGCCAGTGAAGAAGTCACGATCATGGAACTGGCCGAGCGGGTGCGCGCCCGCGCCGGAAGCCAGTCGGAAATCCGGCTGGTCCCTTATGAAGAAGCCTATGAAACCGGCTTCGAGGACTTCCGGCGCCGCGTGCCGAATTTGGAGAAAATCAAAAACACGATCGGCTGGGTTCCAACCACATCGCTGGACGAAACCATTGATCAGATTATCGCTTACTACCGGGAGGAAATGCTGAATGGCTGAGATCAATCGCAAAGAGCTGATTCTGGCGCTGCTTGCGTCGGGCGACTCGCCGCGGCTGGCCGGCGTCGATCTGAGCGCTCTGGACATGACGCGCCTTGACCTCGAAAAAGCCAATCTGCGCGGCGCGAAGGCGCAGGGCGCGATACTGAAAGAAGCCATTCTGCGCTCGGCCAATATGACCGGCATCGACCTGACAGTGGCGCAACTGCCCTATGCCGATCTGAACGCGGCGATCCTGACGGTTGCGAATCTGACCGGGGCCAACCTGCAGGGCGCTCGCCTGACCGGAGCCAATCTGACCAACGCCACGCTCGACGCCGCCAACCTGCAGGGCGCGAACCTGAAAGGCGCGACGGTCACGGGCGTCAAGTGGGACGAAAAGACCGTCTGGCCTGACGGCAAACGTGGCACGGAGGGCGATCCCCTCAGCTACACCAAATGACCATCCCGGCCACGCGCCCGCCGGTCGCTACAGGCGCGTGGTCAGGTCTATTCTCCTGTTGGCACCCAAATATTCTTGAGTTGAGTCGCCTCGCGCAGGAATTCGTGGCCCGCGCCTTGCGCCTCATCCATCCAGTCGCGCGGCAGGCCATAGTTCACCCACGTGCGCTTCATGTTGCCCGCCGACAACTGCTCGACATAACAACTGCCTTCGGCGCTGCCAAAGTACCACATGGCATCGACATCGTCATGCTCAACCAGCGTTTTCGTGAGCACGTCGCGCACGCCGGTCACGATATTGACCACGCCCCCCGGCACATCAGACGTTTCCAGAATTTGATAGAAATCGGTGGCGCTCAGGGGATAGCGCTCGCTCGGTATCGCGACGACGGTATTGCCGCGGGCGATGGCGGGCGCAACCAGCGAGACGAAGGCCAGCAGCGGATACTCATCCGGGCAGGCGATGCCCACCACGCCGATGGGTTCGTTCAGCCCAAGCACGATGCCACGCAGCGTCGTTTCCTGTACCTGCCCACCATATTTATCCGCCCAGGCAGCATAGGTAAACAACCGCGAGATCGACTTCCCGACTTCCGCAAGCGCCGATTCGTCCGAGCGCCCCGTCATGGCGACGATGCGTTCCGCGAATTCCTCACCGCGCGCCGATAGATTTTCGGCGATGTAATACAGAATTTGCGCCCGCGCATGGCCGGTTTTGCCGGCCCAGCCTTCGGCCTTGCGCGCCGCTTCGACCGCGTCGCGAATGTCTTTACGGTTGCCATCCGCCACCTGCCCGACCAGCTCGCCTCCCGGCCCCAGAACCGGACGGGTATACGCGCCATCGGGCCGTTTCTGCTTGCCGCCGATAAATAGCTTGGGCGTGCGGTCAATCGTCCCCAACGGGCCATTGGCCAGCGGCCCGTGTCCGTTCACCGGCAATGGACGCCCCGGTATGGCAACGCCCCATTTGCCGCCGCTGGATGGCTCCCACTGCGGGCGCGGGCGCTCTTCCCACGCCGGTCGCAGATATTCAAACAACCCTTCCTTGCCGCCTTCGCGCCCAAAGCCGCTCTCGCGATAGCCGCCAAAGCCGGAGGCCGCGTCGAACAGGTTGGTGCTGTTCACCCAAACGCTGCCCGCCTTGACCTGCTGCGCGATATCCAGCGCGAGGTTGATGTTCTCGCTCCAGATGCTGGCGGCCAGACCATAGCGCGTGTTGTTGGCCAGCGCGACCGCCTCTTTCGGCGTGCGGAAGGTCATCGCCACCAGCACCGGCCCGAAAATCTCCTCCTGCGCCACCGTCGACGCCGGATCGACGTTGGTCAGCAGCGTCGGCGGATACCAGCAGCCGCGTTCGGGTAGCGGCGTGTCGGGCTGGTAGATGTGCGCGCCTTCGGCAATGCCGGTTTGCACCCAGCGGTCGATCGTCTGGCATTGAATCGGGTCGACAATCGCGCCGATATCAACGCCTTTATCCAGCGGGTCACCGACGCGCAGAGTCGCCATGCGCCGGCGCAGCTTTTCCAGAAAGCGCTCGGCGATGCTCTCCTGCACCAGCAGTCGCGACCCGGCGCAGCAAACCTGCCCCTGATTGAACCAGATGGCGTCAACAATGCCTTCAATCGCGGCGTCCTGATCGGCATCGGCAAACACGATGAACGGCGACTTGCCACCCAGTTCCAGCGACAGACGCTTGCCGGTTCCGGCTGTTACGCGCCGGATGATGCGCCCGACGCCGGTCGAGCCGGTGAAGGCGATCTTATCCAGATCGGGATGCTCGGTGATGGCCGCGCCGGTTTTGTCGCCGCCCGTCACGATGTTGACCACGCCCGGCGGCAGGCCGACCTCGTGACAGATTTCCGCGAACAGCAGCGCGGTCAGCGGCGTGTAAGGCGCGGGCTTGAGCACGACCGTGTTGCCCATCGCAATCGCCGGGGCGATCTTCCACGCCAGCATCAACAGCGGGAAGTTCCACGGAATGACCTGCCCGACGACGCCGACCGGCGCGTAGCCCGCCAATTCAGTTTCCTGAAGCTGTGCCCAGCCGGCATGGTAATAAAAGTGGCGGGCGACCAGCGGCACGTCGATATCGCGCGACTCGCGAATCGGCTTGCCGTTGTCGAGTGTTTCGAGCACCGCCAGCAGGCGGTGATGCTTTTGAATGTGGCGCGCGATGGCGTAGAGATAGCGCGCCCGCGCGTGGCCGGAGAGGGCGCTCCACGCCGGGAAAGCCGCCCGCGCTGCCTTGACTGCCGCGTCCACGTCGGAACGACCGGCGTCGGCAATCTGCGCCAGCGGTTCGCCCGTGGCAGGGTTGGACGTGTCGTAGAACTTCTTCGATTTCGGCTCTACCCAGCGCCCGTTGATGAACAGGCCGAACTTGCGTTCATGTTCGTCCAGCCAGGCGTACGCCGCGTCCGGCGCTTCTGGCGCTGGCCCGTAGGTCATGCTCTCAAACACCTCGGCAACACGGGACACTGGTTGCTTCCTTTCCCGTTCTTCACGATCCTGCTAGGCGGGCTACCCCGCGCGATTGCGGTTTAAACGGCAACCCTTTCATCGGCACTTCAACTTTATGTCCGCGCCGCTTTTACCCTGAAATGAACTCTGCCGGCACCGTTCTGCCTTCCCAATGCTTCCTGCTCAGACGGTTGCAATCCAAGCATGGCGACTACTCGGTTTCTTCATCAACAGCGAATACATCGCTCAAGGCAATTTTGAGGCCCGGAAACAGGTCGTCGGCGGTAAGCGTGTCGTCTAGCCGGTAGGTCGTGACAGTGGCTTCGTTGCGCTTATACTGATGCACCTCTTTTGGACGCGGGTACACCACCCAGACCTGTTCCGTACCTGCAGCGAGGTACTCGCGCACTTTAATCAGCATGTCATCCGGGTCATCGTCGGGCGACATAACTTCTACAGCAAGTGTAGGCGCGGCATGAATCGGCTTGCGTCGATCCCGATCTTTTGCAAGGGTTCCCTTGCGAATAAAGGAAACATCAGGAACCCTGGCGCCTTTCAACCCTTGCTCGCTCTCGCTGAGGATGTAGATGAGGCCGTCCATATAAACTCGGCCAAGACGATGCTGCTTAACAAACTGCTTCAGCAGATCATGGATATTGCCGGCAATATCATGATGCTCTTCTTCACCTGACGGGGACATTTCGACGATTTCTCCGTTGACGACCTCAACCCGCGCGTCAGATCCAAGCGCCAGCAGTTCTTCTTCAGTCACGTATTTGGCTTCTACAACCTGATCGGCCATTTGGCTAAATCCCGGCACTCAATCTGTCACTGAAGAAGCTGAACACGCATATGAAACAGGCAGGTCGGTCGTCCGGCGACACAGCGGTCTGGCGACTGCCCCTCATCCCATCGGCATATGGTGCGCCGCCGCGTAGCGCCCGGTGACATGGTGCGACAGCTGCCGCTCAAGGTCGGTCAGCAGCGTGCTCGCGCCAAAGCGGAACAGATGGGGGAACAGCCACTCATCGCCGAGTTCTTCCTTCATCAGGATTTGCCACGCCATCGCCTGCTTGGCCGTGCGAATGCCGCCCGCCGGCTTGAAGCCGACCTTGTAGCCGGTGCGATCCCGGTATTCGCGGATCATGCGCGCCATCACCAGACCAACTTCGAGCGTGGCGTTCACGGATTCCTTGCCGGTGGACGTCTTGATAAAGTCAGCCCCGGCCATCATGCAAACCATGCTCGCCTTGGCGACGTTCGTCAGCGTGCCCAGTTCGCCCGTCGCCAGAATGGTCTTCATATGCGCCTCGCCGCAGGCTTCGCGGAACTGGCGCACCTCGTCGTACAGCCGGTCCCAGCGTTCCAGCAGCACATGTTCGCGGGTGATCACGATGTCGATCTCGCGCGCCCCGGCGGCAACCGACTGGCGAATTTCTTCGACCCGTTGCTTAAACGGGTTCAACCCGGCGGGAAACCCGGTGGACACCGCCGCGACCGGGATGTTGGTCCCCTGAAGCGCCGCCACCGCGTCGGGGACGCGCATGTGATAGACGCATACCGCCGCCACGGTGATCTTTTTGTCGCCGACGCCCAGCGCATCGAGAATGTCCTGGCGCACGGGCTGGCGCGCCTTGGCGCATAACCGCCGCACATTTCCCGGCGTGTCGTCGCCAGAGAGCGTGGTCAGGTCAATGCAGGTAATGGCGCGCAGCAACCACGCCGCCTGCCAGTCCTTCTTGACCGAGCGCCGCGCCGGAATGGTGGACGTGCGCCGTTCCACCGCGCTCCGGTTCACACGTAAATCTTCAATCCAGTCCAGATGCAGCGTTGTGCCGGGGTTTCGTTCGATGGGATGATTCATGCTCGTGCCGCCTTCACGCCGGGGACATCCGGCGATCCCGTTCGCAGGTAGATCGATTATAACATGGTGGATGTCTGTGGCGGCACACGGCGAAGAAACCTCACCCACAAAAACGCGTGAGGAAAAACAGCCTGAGCCATATGCGCCTTGAGGAATCAAATCCCCGGCGCTTAAAACGCGCTTTCCGTTTTGCAGAGAGGAACAGAAGGCGAAGTCAGGATGCCCGCGCCGGCACGCGCTCGATGAGTTCGGCGCGGAAAGGAGCCAGTTCCTGTTTCAGACGCTCGTAAATCTCGCGCGCGTTATCCACTTCCAGTACCAGCGCCGGATGCCCGGCTTGCAGCTTGTGCGCCAGACCCTCAACCTGTTCGGGGTAGAAGCCGGACTCGATCAGGTTTACGGCAAAACGCCCGGTCACACCGCCGACCAGCCCGCCAACCAGCGCGCCGGCCCCCAGAGCGATGATCGGCCCGACGCCGGGCAGCGCCAGTGCGCCAAGCTGCGCCAATCCAAAAGCCGCCATGGCTGCGCCCAGCGTGCCGCCGGCGACACCGCCTTCGTCTGGCGAAAGGTTGTCGCCCAGAACTACAATCTCGCCGTCTTTGGCGCGGGCGACAATGGCAGCGTGAATAAAGTCGAAATCCCGAATCTGCTGAATGTGGTCGAGCGCTTTGACCAGAACGCGACGGGACGGAAACACCGCAACGATCATGTCACCGGGCATCGAGAAGCCTCCTGCGTATCCAGCCAGGATGCGCTTTCTGGGAAGGATCTTAATCATTGTACCTGCTTTCAGGGCAAATGCGTGAAGGCTACCTTAAGATTCTGGCAGCATAATTTCAACTTCGTAATCTTTGAGGTCTTCCCGAAGCCGTTCAAGAATGTTCGGCCGTTCCTCCAGCTCGACCACCAGTGCCGTCCGACCATGCTGGAGCCGGTCGGCCAGCGCTTCAAGCTGGGCATTGTCGAATCCAAAATCAATCAGCGAGGCCGTCAGTCCGCCGGTTGCTCCACCGACCAGCGCGCCGATCAACGCGCCCGCGCCGACCGCGATAATCGGCCCCACACCCGGCAGCAGGAACGCGCCCAGTTGGGCGACGCCGAGAGCGCCCATCAGCGAACCGAGCGTCCCCCCGGTCACACTCCCTTCGACCGGCGAGACATCATCTTCCGAGACGGTTATTTCGCCATCGTCCGCTTTCGAGATCAGCGCCGTATTCTTAATATTGATGTATCCCAGCGCATTGACGCGATCAACCGCGGTCATCAGCGAGCCACGCGACGGAAAAATCAGGACGATGACGGTCGACATGAGCTGCGCTCCGCAAAACTAAGCCGAGCCTGTAGTATACTCAAAGCCCGCGCCGGTTCACATGGTGCATTTTTGCACAAACTCGTTCATGGCGCGGACCTGCGCTTGCATCCAGCGCAGGCGTTCGGAAGGTGTACCCGTGCGCTTCGAGACCCACCGCGTCAGCGTCTATCTCGTTGAAATGCTGAAGGTGGCCGCGCCGGTTCGCGCCATCACCGTCGATGGCGGCGACATCATCCAACTCGAGCTTCACAGCGGCGAAACCGTCAGCATTCATCTGATCGAGAGCGCCATCGAACTCTATGAAATCCGGTCGGTGCTGCAGGCGAACACCAGGGCTGGCATCCACAGCATCTTCCTGTTGTGGCGCGACCTGTTGCTGCCGCCGCATGGCTATCCTTATCTGCCCCCGGACTGGGCATCAGCCCTATTCGACCTCTATGGCTGCATCTATGCCTATGACTTCAACGGCCCCGATATTTTCATTTTCCCGGTTTATCTGGACGCGACCTACCCGCAACCGACCATCCGCTTTGGCCGCACGATTGATCCATCGCGGCTAACAGCGCAGACGATCCACCTGAACGCCGGGGCGCTGCCCGGCTTCTGGCGCGTGGCCGGATTCGACGGGCAGGCAGAGCAATATGGCCCAGCCCGTTATTACGAACTGCTCGGCGTCACGCGGGACGCGCCGCTTGCGGCGGTCAAACGCGCTTATCGCAGGCTGGCGCGCCAGCTACATCCCGACGTTAACGCCGCCCCTGACGCGCACGCCCGTATGCAGGCGCTCAACGAAGCCTACCGCGCCATCCTCGAAGAGCGCGGCGAGATTTAAACCGGAATAGCCATCGCCGGGAGCCATCAAACCGGCGTGTACTCCACGAAGCGATCCAGTCCGGCGTAGTCCTGATGCAAAACGCCGCTCTCCCCGACCAGCTTCAACACCGCTTCACCCTGATCCGCGCCGATTTCCAGCAGCGCCAGCGCGCGCGGGCGGCAAACCAGCGGTAGTTGCGCCACCAGCCTGCGGATCAGGTCAAGCCCGTCCGCGCCACCGTCCAGCGCCAGCAGCGGCTCGTAGCGGCTGACGGCCAGTTCCGGCAGTTCTCCGGCGGCGATATACGGCAGGTTCGCCATGACGAGATCGACCTGAATACCCCGTTCGATGAGCGGCGTGACGAGATCGCCCTGTAAAAAGGTTATCCGCTCGGCGACGCCGTGCTCAATAGCATTACGCCTGGCTACATCCAACGCTGCCGGGCTAATGTCAATCGCATAGACCTGGGCATCTGGCACATGAGCAGCGAACGTCACCGCCAGCGCGCCGCTTCCCGTACCGACATCCACCACAGCCTGCACGGGATGCGCGCGCGCAAACGCCAGCGCCCGTTCGAGCAGCAATTCCGTCTCCGGGCGCGGGATGAGCACATCGGGCGTCACGATGAATTCGCGGTCATAGAAAGCGCGTCTTCCGAGGATATACGCAACCGGCTCGCCGGCGGCATGGCGCTCGACCATTCGCTCGAAACGCGCCTCCTGCTCGGCGGTCAGTTCCGCTTCGGGATGCGCCAGCAAATAACTTCGCTCCACCCCCAGCGCCTCGCACAGGAGCACATGAGCATCGAGGCCGGGCGAGTCAGAGACGGAAGCGAAGCGCTTTCGCGCCCGCTGTAACGCTTCATGGATGGTGGTCATCAGCGCCTGTCTCTTCCAACAATTCCGCGCCAAGAAACTGCGAGGCCGTCCGTACCACGCGCTGTCCGAGAGTCGGGAGCTAAATGGGGAAATTCTGGCGGTACGGACATCACACGACTACGCCTGCCGGTAGAGCCGGATCACCTGCTCGGCCACGCGATCCCAGGTCTGAGACCGGGCGCGCGCCTGCCCCGCAGCGCCCATGCGCGCCGCCTCATCGGGATGGTCGAGCAGCCGCAGAATCGCGCCCGGTAGCGTCGTCTCAAGATCGCGCTGCGATACCAGCAGCCCGGTCACGCCATCGACCACGGCATCCTCCGCGCCGCAATCGCGCGTGCCGATGACCGGCAGGCCGGCAGCGCTGGCTTCCATGAGCGTCAGCCCAAAACCTTCAAACTTCCAGCCAGCGTTGATTGAAGGCAGCACAAAAACCCGGGCCGCGCCATACCAGGCGAGCATCGTCCGTTCCGGTAGATGGCCAAGCAAACGCACGGCATCGCGCAATCCCAGCCGTTCGATCTCGGCGCGCACACGCGCCACATAACCCGGCTCATGCTCCAGACTGCCGATGATGACGCACTGCGCGTCGGGCCGCTGCTCGCGCACGGCGGCCATGGCGCGCACCAGTTCCAACGTGCCTTTGCGCGCCTTGACCGCGCCGACGCTCAACACGGTCGGGCCGGTGAGCGGTTCATCCAGTGGCGGCAGATGAGCAAATCGTGCCGCATCGACGCCGTTGTTCACCACGACCGTTCGCAGCCCCGGCAACTCGGCTCCGGCGACCCGCGCCGTGTAATGGCTGACGCAGATCATTGTCGAGCGGCGATAGGCCCAGCCGTACAGCCGGTCGAACGGCGGGCGAGTAACCCGGCGATAGCGCACATAGCTGCCATGCCCGGTGACGAAAAACGGCCTTGAACCGGCGACGGCGGCGGCAAGCGGGGCGTAAGGCTCGGCGGTTGCGTGGATGGAGTCGCCGGACGAGAGCGCGGCCCGCACCCGTGGCAGGGGCAGGGAACGGTTTTGGAACCGGGCGCGGTCT
>QGUR01000004.1 GCA_003242205.1 Chloroflexota bacterium
CACCAGCCAGCGCTGCTCTGCTTGTGGGCATATCGAACGGGCAAATCGTAAGTCTCAAAGCGAGTTCCTCTGCTGTGCTTGCGGACACACGGCTCATGCCGATGTCAACGCGGCTAGAAACATTGCACGGGCGGCTGTCATACCGCCTATTGTCTCGGAGACGCCTGCGGGCGGCGCGCCAGGGACAAGCCCTCGCCTTTAGGCGTGGGGTCTATGACGATGTATCGATCTTGCCTTTTATGAGAACATGAAGTACGGTTAGGCGCAGAATTGCGCCACCGGCTTGGATGAGGAAGCGAGTACCCGTTCGCGATGCCGAGCGGGGTGCTGCAATTCAACGAACGTGTAACAGCTTTGCATGTGTCCTGGCGAAACAACACATGACCTCTTTGCCCGGTGAGCAATTGCCCTCATCCGCTGCCCCCAAGCGTTTTGAAATCTCCAACCTGACGCAGCGTTTGCTGACCGGAATGGTGGCTTTGCCGCTGGTACTGGTGGCGACGTATGCCGGCGGCTGGTGGTTCACTGCGCTGGCGCTTCTGCTGGCCAGCATCGGCGTGATGGAGTTCTGCATGCTGGGCCGGGCGCGCGGCGTGGAAGGCAGCGCGCTGGTCGGCGTGCCGGTAGCGGTAGCGATTGTCATCGCCGCGCACACCCACCAACCGCTGATGGCGGTGATCGCGTTGCTGCTCGGCGGGCCGGCGGTCTTCGCGCTGCAAATGCTGCGCGACCGCCACGAGCCGCGCGTCAACCTGATTAAAATGCTGACAACCCTTGCCGCCGTGCTTTACGTCGGCGTCCCGGCGGCGCTGCTCGTCGCCATCCGCGACCTGCCCGATGGGCTGATCTGGCTGCTGACGATCTTCTGCCTCACGTGGGGAACGGATACCTTCGCCTTCATCGGCGGGCGGCTGTGGGGCAAAAGGAAGCTCGCCCCGCATATCTCGCCGAAAAAGACCGTTGAGGGCGCAATCGTCGGTGTGATCGGCGGCATCGTACCGGCAACGCTGGTGCTGGTGGCGGCGGACAAGTTCACAACGTCCGCGATGATCCCCCTCGCGCTTGGCCCGCTGCTCGCCATTCTGGGCGATTTGGTCGAATCGGGATTGAAGCGGCTGTTTCAGGTCAAGGACTCGCACCTCACCGGCTTTGACATTCTGCCCGGTCATGGCGGCGTCCTCGACCGCGTGGATGGTCTGATTCTGGTGACGGTTTTCGCCTACGCCTATCTGGTTTCCACCGGCCTCGCCCCGTAATCGCTGCCCCGGCGCTGCTGCCGAATCGTCACATCTAGTACTGACGTCCCGCTTCGTGGTTGTGAAGGTTATTTACACGCTTCACGGATAAAATAAACGTTATTAAGCTACCGTTGTTAGGTAGGATATTGGTATGTCAACTCTCGATTTTCGTGACAGCGAAACGCATAGCCCCAATCGTGAAGAACTGTTGCAACTGGCCATTCGCGCCGCGCGGAACGGCAACCGCGAGAGCGCGCGCGTAATGTTCCGTCAGATTCTGGAAGAGGACCGGCGTAACGAACGCGCGATGCTATGGATGGCCAAACTGGCCACTTCCAAAGCCGAACGGCGGCAGTGGCTCAATCGTGTGCTGGTCGTCAACCCGCACCAGCAGATCGCCAAAGAAGCGCTGCGGCGTATGGATTACAAGAACAAAGCCCATGACAACCGGGTGCTTGTCATCTTCGGCTTTATCGCCGCACTGCTCGTCATCGTCGGGGTCATCAGCGTCATCGTCATTCTATCCATGCGTTAGGCCCAATCGCTCGCCCTCCGGGCAGCGCGAACGCTCACCACGTCGCCACAGGGAGAAAACCGTTTGGCTGAACGAGGCAACCTTCAAGCAAAACTGAATGCCGGTATCGAAGCAGCGCGCGCAGGCGATCAGGAAACCGCGCGCCGCCTGCTGCAACAGGTACTCACCGCCGATCCCAATAACGAAGTTGCCTGGATGTGGATGGCCTCAGTGGCGAAGTCGGTAGCGGAACGCCGTGCCTGTCTGGAACGGGTGTTGCGAATCAACCCCAACAACACGCGCGCCCGCGAAGCACTGCGGCGGCTCGAAGCCGTGCCGGAAGCCAGAACGCGCGATGGCGTTGACCTGCGCGAAACCGAACTCAGGCGCGCACGCCGGATCGAACTGCAGGGCGGGCCCCGCCGCTCGAATCCTTATTTCATTATGGCGGGCATTGTGCTGGTGTTTGTCATCATCGCCGCTGTGCTGCTGTTCACTCAGGAAGCGGAAACGCCGAGCACCCAGCCCGTCGATGCCGATTCGACCGACGACGCAGTAGTCGTGGTGCAGCCCACCCGGCCGATACCGACACTGACGCCGATTCCGGGCATGATCGTCACGATCGACCCGAACCGGCTAACGCCCCTGCCGCCAACCTTCACACCCACGTTCACGCCCACCGCCACGGACACGCCGCTCCCAAGCCCGACGCCGCCACCGCTGGCGTCATACAGGTTCTACTATGCCGGGGCGCAGCCCGGCCAGACGGCGGCCATGCTGTACAGCGTGCGGGGCGACTCCAGCGACGACAGCCAGCTCGGTAATGAAAGCGGCATCACCGACTTCGCCATCTCGCCCAACGGCGAGCAAATCGCGTTTGTCCGGCCCAGCCGCGCCGGCCTTGCCGGAGAAGACACGAGTGCCACCGGCGAGCAGATTCCGGAAGCCGGATTGCCGCAACTGTTCGTCGCGCCGCTTGCCAATCCGGAAGCCGCCACACAACTGACGCAGTTGCGCGGCAACAGTCTGAAAAGCCCGCGTTGGTCGCCGGATGGCGCGCGCATTGCCTTTGCTTCTGACGACGACGGCGACCTCGATATCTACGTGATCGCCAGCAGCGGCGGCGAACCCGTGCGCCTGACCGCCAACCCCGGCATCGACACCGACCCCGCGTGGTCGCCCGACGGCACACGAATCGCCTACGCCTCGGATCAGAACTCGCCGGCGATTGGCGATTATGCCGGTTCGGTCGAAATCTTTGTCATGAACGACGATGGCACAAATCCCGTCCAGCTTACCGACGCCGAGAACGATAGTTTCTCGCCCGTGTGGTCGCCCGATGGGCAATGGATCGTCTTTATCAGCAATCGCAGCATCGACAACGATGTATACATCATGGAAGCGAACGGCGAGGGCGAAATGCTGGTGACCTTCGACGACGATGGCGCAGACGACCGCGCTCCGTCGTTCACCAGCGATGGCCGCTGGATTGCGTTCCTTTCCAACCGCGATGGCGACCGCTACCAGATCTATCTGGTCGATCCGCAGGGCGTGCAGGTGACGCGCGTGACGGATAACAACCTCGACATTCACGCACTGGCGGTATATCCGGGCGCTCCCTGATCCCGACAGACAAGAAAGCGAGCCACGAAGTTGAGCCAGGACGTACAGGCACTGTTCCGGGAAGGCGTTGCAGAGGCGCGACTTGGCAATCGCAAGGCGGCCCGCGAGCTTTTTGAGAAGGTCGTCGCGCTCGACCCGAAACACGAAAAGGGCTGGCTGTGGCTGGCCTCGGTCGCCGGCAGCGACGAGGATCAGAAGCAATATTTGCAGCGCGTTCTGGAACTCAACCCGAACAATGAGCGGGCGCAGCGCGCGCTGGAGAAGCTTCTCGCCCGCGAGAAAACGACGACAGCGGCTCAGGAAGAAATCGCTCCGGGCGTCAGCCGTCGCAGCGTAGCGGTGGTCGCGGGCGCGGCCATTCTGGCGGTCATCGTCGTCATCGTGGCGCTTATCGTGCTGGTGATCGGCAATAACCGGCAACGCGCAGACGCGCAGGCGACGCAGGCCGCGGTGATGGCGCTCACGACGGCCCACGAGCAGGCCCAGATCGACGCCCAGACGGCCACCATGGACGCGGTGCTGGCGCTCACCCCAACCGCGACCGAAACGCCGCACCGGACGCCGATTCCGACGTGGACGCCAACGCCGACCGAAACGCCGTTTGCCGTCGTTGCCACGGCGCTGCCGCCGCCTTCCGGCCTGCAGGGGCGCATCGCGGGCTGGAGCGGGCGCGATATCATGAGCAGTGGCTTTTTGCCGGTCGGCTATTACGATCTGGCAACCGGGGCGTTCACGGCGGTGAGCGGCACGACGGGGCGGGATGTGCGCGTGCATCCGTCGGGCCAGCGGCTGGTCTACACCAGATACAATCAGTCGACGTTTGCAAACATGGTCGAGTCGGTTAATCTTAACGGCGCGGACGCGCAAAGTCTGATCGAGCGACTCGGTGGACAGTCGGGCTTGCTGGATGCACAAATGCCTGATTACTCTCCTGATGGCAGCCGGATTGTCTTCATCGCCACCAGCCCCAACACGCGCACGCCGCAGGTGTTTATGCTCGACCTTAACGCACCGGCGGACGCAAGCGTGCCACGGCAGTTGACGACCGATAGCGCCAGCTACCGCGACCCGGCAATTTCGCCGGATGGCAGGCTGGTAGCGGTCGTCAGAGACGACGAATCCGGCCCGACGCCGGGCGCGGACATCGTCATCATCGACATCGAGACGCTGGAACAGCGCGCTCTGACGGCAGACTTCGGAACCTTCACCGAATCCTCGCCGCGCTGGTCGCCCGACGGCTTCCAGATCGCCTATGCCGCCGCCCCGGCTAACGCCCCCGACAACAGCGACATCGCGATACGGCCTGCCGCGGGCTATGGCACGCCGATGCTGCTGGCGCGCGACCCGGCCAACGACATTTACCCGGTCTTTAGCCCGGACGGGATGCAGCTCGCATTCGCCAGCAATCGCGGCGGCCAGTACGATATCTATATCGTCGATCTGGCGACGCAGGCGCTGTGGCAACTGACGAACTCGCCGGAGGACGATTATCCGGGCGCGTGGTGGCAGACAGGGCCATAACGATCACATGGGCAGGAGAAATTTCCTTGATGGCAGACGCGCAGGCGACATCCAAACGCCAGCGCTTTGAAGAGCTGATGCGCGCTGGTATTGAAGCGTACCGCCAGGAAAAGCACCGGCTTGCCCACGATTACTGGCGCGAAGCGGCAACGCTCGATCCGTATAACGAAAAAGTCTGGCTGGCGTTATATCGCGTGATCAATACCGACGAAGACCGCCTCGTCTGCCTGCGAAACATCATCGCCATCAATCCCGCCAACGTGCAGGCGCGCAAGCGTCTTCAGGCGCTTGAGCGAAAGATGGCCAGCGGCACACCCCCTGTCGTCAAACCCCAGCCCGCGACTCCGCGCCCGTCTGGCGCGCATTCGGAAACCGGCCAGCGCAGGCGCAGTTTGCTCGCCCGGCTGCTGTTCGTCGTGCTGGTGGCGGGCATTCTGGGCGCGCTCAGCGGGATCATCGCCAGCATTCTGATTTATGGCGGGTGGTGACGTCTGGCGTTATTCCGGCAGCGCTTTGATTTTGCGAATCAGGGCTGTGGTACTGTGGTCGGGCAGATAGTCGATCAGCACGACCTTGCCGCCATACGCCTCGACCGTCGAACGTTCCGGCAGCGGAGTCGTATGGTAATCGCCGCCCTTAACGTAGATATCCGGCTGAAGCGCCCGCAGAACGGCATCAGCCGTGTCTTCCTCGAAGATGAGGCTGGCGGTCACAGGTTTCAGCGCGGCCAGCAGGCGCGCCCGCTCTGCCGCCGGCACCAGCGGACGGCCCGGCCCCTTCAGCCGGGCGGTACTGGCGTCGCCATTGATGCCGACGAACAGCGCATCGCCGAGCGCGCGCGCTTTTTCCAAATAGTCCAGATGCCCCACGTGCAGCAGATCAAAGTGGCCGTTGGTAAAGACGACCTGCCTGCCCTCTGCGCGCAGGGCTTCGCGCCGGCGCACGGCATCGTCAAGGGTGAGTACCTGTCCCAAAGCAATCGCCTCTGTTCTTTCACCATGCGCGGCGGATTGTAACCCGCGCGCCTGAGACAAACGACCGCGCCGGGCAACCGGGCAGACCTTTTTGGTATTGCGGCCTCCCGGCGCTTACTTTAGACTCTGGCAACGAGTTATCGTATTCTAGGACGCGGGTCGCGCCCTTTACCGGCATGAAAGCAGTACCTATGACGAACATCATGGTGGTCATGCCCACCTACAACGAACGTGAAAACCTGCAGCCCATGGTCGAGACGCTGCTGGCGCTACCCGGTACTGAGCTACGTGTTCTTGTGGTTGACGATAACTCGCCGGACGGAACCGGGCAGATCGCCGATGAACTGTCCGGGCGCTATCCGGATCGCGTCCATGTTCTCCACCGCACGCAGAAAGACGGTCTTGGCCCGGCCTATATCGCCGGTTTCAAGCGCGCGCTGGAACTGGGCGCGGATTACATCATCCAGATGGATGCCGACTTCTCGCACCAGCCCGACTACATCCCGAAGATGATCGCGCTGGCCGACCGCGGTTACGACGTCGTCGTGGCGTCACGCTTCGCTCCCGGCGGCAGCGTTGACAAAACATGGCCGGTTTATCGCAAGCTGTTGAGCTGGTTCGCCAACCGGGTCTACGTGCGATTGCTGCTCAATATCCCGATCAGCGACGCGACCGGTGGCTTCCGCCTGTGGCGGCGCAACACGCTGATCGGGATTGATCTGGATCGCGTGCGGTCCAACGGCTACGTGTTTCAGGTCGAAATCGCCTATCTCACCAGCCGGCTCGGCTACCGGATCGCCGAAGTGCCGATCTATTTTCCGGACCGCGTGCGCGGCACATCGAAGATGGATGCCAGAATTCAGATTGAGGCGGCCATTCGCGTCTGGCAGGTGATGATGAGGCATCGAGGGCTGACGCCCAACATGCGTCGAACCCGGCTCTACAGCGTTCCCGATGCCCACGAACAGCCAACCGCCTGATCAGGCAAGCTTTCGAGGATTGGCTTCAGGCTGAAGCCAGCGCAAAAGCGGAGGCGCGTTCGGGACGGATGCCCGAAGCGCGTTACGACCGCAGCGCAGTCACAACCCGGACCACGCCCGGAATGGTCGCCAGACGAGCCACCACCTCATCAACCGTTATGCCTTCGGGCTGCCGTCCGGTCAGTATCACCGTCCCGTATTCAACGTTAGCGATCAGGCCAGCGGGCAACACCTGACCGGCCGCCAGCCGCAGGTTCTCATCGACGTACAGCTTCTCGGCATTGACGTCACGCAGCCCCGGCACGCTCGGCAGGCGGCGCATAAAGTAATCATAGGTATTCAGCGATCTGATATGGCCGCTCAAAATCGCAACGCCGTCGCGCACCGTCACCGTAATCTGATGGCGGTCGTTGTTGAGCGGAGGATAATGAATGATCAGATTCTGAATATCCGCCTCGATGTCCGTATCAGGCCGCGCCGTTAGTTCTTGTACCTCTTGTACTTCGGCCATTGATTTTTACTCCCTTGCCAGTGCAATCATCAGGTGTACGATTTTGGCCGATTCCGGGCCATTCCGCCAGCAACCGCCTCATTCGCGGCATATGGCGGTATCAGCTTTTTAACACTGAGGCGCTTCTTTTTGATTGAGAATAGACGCATAATCAATACGCGCCCATCACGGCGCGTCGGCCTGTGCTGCGCGTCACCCGCGCAGGTGAAGGAGTTATCTGTGGTTCGCTTGCTGACAGTATTGCTGGTTGTGCTGTGGCTGTCCGCGCCCGCTGGCGTGCGCGCTCAGGGAAAGATCTTTAACGGTTATCTCGACGAAAACACGCCCTCGATGGAATATCCATTCTATCTCAGCGCGGGCGACAGCGTGTTACTGTTGACGACGGCCACAGACGGCGATCTCGACACCGTGCTATCGCTGGTCGATCCGTCGGGCAAACTGGTCGCGGAAAACGACGACCGCCGGGCAGACACGCTCGATTCGGCGCTGGGTTACACGGCAACTGAAAGCGGGCGCTATACCGCCGTCGTTTCCCGCTATCCCTATTCCAACACCAGCGGCCACTTCACGCTTGAGATCACGATCGGAGACCTGAGCATCCTCGAAATGCTGGAAGACTTCACGCGCATCTCGCTCAGCGGGCCGGTACGCATCCGTGACACCGAGCACTTCCGCATCCATTACACGCTTGAAGGGCGGGACGCCACCACTGAGGCATTCGTCAATGCGCTGGCGCTGTCGGCGGAAGAAATCTGGCGTATCCAGATCGACCGCATGGGCTGGCAGCCACCGCCGTCCGACGGTAGCCGGGGCGGCGACGGGCGCTATGACATTTATCTGGCCGACCTGTATGGCAGCGGCGAAAGCGCGCTGGGATATACCTCTCCGGAAACCCTGATCGGCGACAACCCGGAGACGCCCAACGTTTTTGAAAAAGCCGCAACCAGCTTCATCGTGCTGGAAAATGACTTCGATGTGCCGTCCAGCGAAACCGCGACCTATATCAGCCTGATGCGTACGACGATGTCGCACGAATTCAACCACGCGATCCAGTTCGGCTACGATGTGGACGACCTCCGCTGGTACTACGAGGCGACCGCGACGTGGATGGAAACCGCCGCGCTCGTCAAGGACGAAGACGCCACCACCTACGTCGAATCCGTGTTCACTTTCCCCGAAATCTGCTTTGGAACGCAGGCCAACGACGGCGACGGGCTGATCGTCTACGGCGAATGGCTGTTCATTCAGGCGCTGGTCGACCAGTATGGCGACGATGTCGTGATCAGGTTGTGGGAAAATATCGCCGCCTACGACGGGTTCGACGCGCTCGAACAGACACTGGCGAAATATGGCGACACGATCGAAAACATCATGGCGAGCTATCACATCCAGAACCTTGTTCGCCGCTATGACCTCGCGCCGCTGTTTGGGGAAACTGTCTGGCGCGAGAACACCATCGACGATGTTGGCCGCTGGACATACACCGGGCGCGGCGTTCAGGAACTGGCCGCGAATTATTACGACGTTTCGCTTGCGCCGGGCCGCTATTACGCCGGGCTGACGAACGATAACGGGCTGCTCGATCTGTGGGCGGTCGGCGTGCGCGGCACTGAGGCGGACGCATTTCAACTGGGACGCGGCGGCACGATCGACACGTCCGGCTATGACCACTTCTATCTGGTCGTCTTTAACCCGCACTACGATGACCCGTCACGCGGATGCAAGTATTACGACTACAGCATCGACATAGCCCACGCGAAGAGCGAGCCGGTCGCCGTCTATCGCACGTGGAACGCCGCGCACTTCGAGCCGCTGCGTTAAATCCCGGTTCTTTAAATCAAAAGTCCCTCTCCGCGCGCTTGCATGGCGCTTCGCAGCGCGAGAGGGACTTTTTGCGCTCCGGTTCAGGCGTTGAGGCGCAGCCGGATGCCAAGCCAGACGCCCGCGAAGACGGCAAAGCCGAAAATCCACCCGGAAACGGCAAACGCGGAGATGCCGGAAAGCAGCGTGCCGACCGTGCAGCCCAGTGCCAGCATGGATCCCCAGCCCATCAGGATGCCGCCGAGCAGGGCGGTAATGCTGTTACGCACCGTCAGCGTCGAAAGCTCGAAACGCCCCGCCAGCACCGCGACCGCCAGCGAACCGAGCACCAGCCCGCTGATCAGCCAGCCGTTTTCGGTGATCGTCTCGACCACCACGGCGGCGCAGCCTGCGAACGTATCCAGTCCGTTCAGCCGCCCCGCCAGCAGGCCGTTGTTTTCGAGTACCGTGCGCGTCAGGCTGCTCAACTGCGAGGTCACGCCCAGCGGCTGGACGCGGAAATAGGCAAAGACCCCGATCAGGCCAACCAGCCCGCCCGTCACCAGCGGATTCCAGCGCTTCCTGAACGTCGCCTCATACAGCCGCGCCAGCGTCAGACGCCCGCCTTCGCCCGCAGCCAGCGGCGGCACGAAGCGCAGCAACAGCACGGCCAGCAGCCCCAGCAGCAGCAGGTGAATGACCAATGCGCCGCCATAACCAAAGGTCGCCGGAAGCCATGCAACCGGCGCGCGTGAAATCGCCGCCAGATAGACGGTCTGCCACGTGTAAAAGCCCGCGGCAAAGCCGATCAGCGAACCTAAAAGCGCAATCGGCGCGCGCAGATAGCCTTCACCCAGACGATATAGATGCCCGCTGATGCACGCCCCGGACAGCGCCATGCCCAGCCCAAAAGCCGCGCCGGCGACCACCAGCACCCAGCTTACCGGGCCAATGTGCGCGTCCGGTGGCAGGCGGCCGCTGCCTGCATTCGGCAGAAACGCGCCAAAAACAATCGCGTAGCCGATGCCGCCGACAGCCAGCGCTGTCAGCACCGCATAGAGTGGCCCGCTGTTCCGAAATTCGATGAAGTCTCGAAAAATGCAGAAAAAGCAGAACCGCCCGCGCTCGAATACGATGCCGAGCGCGACGCCGGTCAGCAGCGAAAATGACGCGCGCGCGCCTTGACCGGGCGTGTCATGAAGCGCATAGGCCCCGACGATCAGGGCCAGAAAAATCGCAACTGCAATGCCAGCGCGCAGCAGATCCGCGCGCGACAGATGGAAGGCGTTGGGGGCAGCGCCGGAGATGGCGCTCCCCCCCGCGACCGAATTCGACATAGATTACTGCCCGCCCCAGACCGTACCAGCGGGATTCACAATCGGCACGCCGACCGTGTTACCCCATTCCGTCCACGAACCGTCGTACAGGGCGACATCGTAACCCAGCAGCTGGCTGAGCACGAACCACGTCAGCGCGGCGCGCTCGCCAATGCGGCAGTAGGTGACCAGCGGCGTGCTACCATCGATGCCGAGGTCCGCGTACAGAGCGCGCAGTTCATCAACCGACTTGAACGTGCCGTCTTCCTTGACGTTCTGGCCCCAGGGTACGTTCAGCGCCCCCGGAATATGCCCGGCGCGCACCGAGAGTTCCGGCACGCCTTCAGGGGCGAAAATTTCGCCGTTGTATTCGGCAGCGGAACGAATGTCGATCAGCGTGCCGGGGGTTTCCCCTTCCACGATGCTCAGCACTTCATCACGGCGGGCGCGCAGGGCTTCGTTGGCCTCGCTGACCGTCAGATTGCCTTCTGGATACGTTTCAACGGAGGTCGACAGCGGGCGGCCATCCGCCTCCCACTTGACGCGACCGCCGTCCAGCAGGCGCACGTCGTCAAACCCGTACAGCTTGAAGATCCACGCGCCCCAGGCGGCGAACCAGTTGTTGTTGTCGCCGTAGAGGATCACGGTCGTGTCGTCGTTGATGCCGGCAGCGCGCGCCAGTTCCTGGAAGCGCTCGGCGGAAACGATATCGCGAGTGACGGTGTCAACGAAATCGGTGTGCCAGACGAAATTGACCGCGCCCGGAATATGACCGCGCTCGTAGACGCCGGGAACGACGCTCACTTCGATCACGCGGATATCCGGATTATCGAGATTTTCTTCAAGCCAATCGGCCGTGACCAGCGCTTCGGGCAACTCCTGAGCGGCGGCGACGCCTGCGAAGGCCATCGTCGCGATCAGCGAGAGAATCAGCAAAACGGCAAACAAAGGTCTTTGCAACTGCATGAGAGAGTCTCCTCTGTTGTTTCAGCAAGATGTTTCGTAGCGATGCAAAGTGGTTCAACGAAAACAGGTGCTATCGATTCAACAAAGGCGACAACAACATATGTGCATCCGGCCCTCCTCCCCGGCGTCACAAACGGGTAAAAAAACACCCCGGCAACCTGACCGGGGCATTTTGAGAAGCCAATGGCACAAAAAACCCCGGCAGAGCCGGGGTGCGTTAGCAAGACAGGTGGAAACCTAGCAGCATGCACCCCGGCGGTAATGAGCCATACACATACAACAATGGGGGCAAGCGAAGTGCTGCAATAGGTTTCTCCAAGTCAGTGCGTTATAAATCTGGCGCACATATTAAGACAAATGAATTTTCATGTCAAGTAATTCGTATCGAATTAGACCGATTTTTGCGTCACGGGCGCAGTCGCCGGCTTACTCAAGCGCGTCCAGCAGTTTGGGCGGCAGCAGCCAGACCAGCCTGCCGTGCAGCGGATCGCGCAGAACGACATCAACACGCGCCAGCCCGCCTTTTTTCATCACAACGTCGCCGCCGCCGATCAACTCGCCGATCACCGTGGGAAAGTCTGGGTTGTGGCCGACGAACATCAAATCCTCGTCGTCGCCCACAGCGTCAACCAGTCGTTGCAGCGCGTTGATGCGGAAGCCCGGCTCGATCTCCTCGCGCACCTCGACCTTGAGGCCAAGTGCTTTACCGAGAATCTCGGCCGTCTGCCGGGCGCGGACGAGCGGGCTGCTGTACAGATGCGCCGGACGCACCTTACGCGCTGCCAGCGCTGCGGCGGCGCGGCGCGTGCGTTGCTCGCCTCGCGGCGTCAGCGGGCGCTGAAAGTCGGTCATCTCGCCGGTAGCCGGTTCGGCTTCGCCATGCCGGAAGAAATAGAGTCGCATACCACGCGCTCCTCATGCGCCAAATGTCAGCGCGTATCGTAGCCCTGCGGGTGGCTGGAGTGCCAGCGCCAGGCTGTTTCGATGATCGTCCGCAGGTCGTTATACTGCGGTTCCCAACCCAACTCGCGTTTGATCCTGCTGTTATCCGCCACCAGAACCGCTGCATCGCCCGCGCGACGCGGGCCATATGTCACCGGAATCGGATGCCCGGTCACGGCGCGCGCCGTCTCGATCACCTCCATGACGGAATAGCCGGAACCGTTGCCGAGGTTATAGACGCGGCTTGCGCCACGGCCCAACGCCTCCAGCGCCAGAATATGCGCCAGCGCCAGATCCACGACGTGGATATAGTCGCGGATACAGGTTCCATCGGGCGTATCGTAGTCATTGCCATAGATGGTAATGCTTTCGCGCTGGCCGAGCGCGACCTGCAGCACCAGCGGAATAAGATGCGTTTCGGGCCGGTGATCCTCGCCGATTCTGCCGCTGGGATGCGCGCCGCTGGCGTTGAAATAGCGCAGCGCGCAGTACTGCATGCCGTAAATGCGCTCCATCCAGTACAATTCACGCTCGGCAATGGCTTTGGTCTCGCCGTAAACGCTGCCCGGAATGACCGCCTCGTCCTCGCTGATCGGCACGCGCCGGGGCCGGTCGTACAGGTTCGCGGTAGACGAAAAAATGAACTGGCCCACGCCATGCCGCGTCGCCGCCTCCAGCAGATTGGTCATCGACTGGACGTTGTCGCGCAGGTACTTGAACGGCGCTGTCATGCTTTCGCCGACCTGAATGTGCGAGGCAAAATGCAGAATGCCATCGAATGACCGCCCGGCGAACGTGCTTTCGAGCCGTTCAGGGTCCATCAGGTCGCCTTCGATGAATTCCGCCTCCGGATGCACGGCCTGACGATGGCCCGCGCACAGATTGTCGTAGACGACGACGCGATAGCCGCGCTCGATCAGCAGATCGACAACGTGGCTGCCGATGTATCCGGCCCCGCCGGTAACTAGGACGTTCATCCCGAATGATTACTCCTGATCGTGGTCGCCCGGCCCAAAGCCGGATGCGCCTGCCACCGGCCCGCCGGAAGATAGCGGCTGAATGCCCGCCGGCAGCTTCTCGATATAGACCGACCGGCTGGGATAGGCGATGCTCAGCCCGATCTCGTCGATAATACGCATGACAGCCAGATTGATACGCTCGCGTTCCTGCGTAAATTCAAGCCAGTTGGGCAGGTTGACATAGGCGCGAACGAGTATGTGAAGCGAATTTTCCCCGAAATCGATGAATTGGACAACGACCGAACTGGTATCCACCGCATCGCGGTCATAGAGCATCGCGCGGATGCGCTCCAGCAGCAGCTCGATCTGATCGGGCGTCGCGCCGTAATTGATTCTCAGCGTGAAATTAATCCAGCGCTTCGACAGCCGCGACCAGTTGAGGATCGGCGCGGCGGCCAGCCGGGCATTGGGAATGGTGACGACGGCCTGATCCAACTGCCGCACGGACGTGGAGCGCAGCCCGACGCGCTCGACGACGCCTTCCACATCCGGCGTCTTGATGAACTCGCCGACGACAAACGGGCGGTCGGTGACGATCATGCTGAAGCCAAAGAGGTTCGATATCGTTTCCTGAGCTGCCAGCGACACTGCCAGACCGCCAAGCCCAAGTCCGGCGATCAGCCCCGTGACCTCATAGCCCCAGGCATGCAAAACGAAGATGAGGCCGATAGAGATCAGAATCAGGCGCAACCCGGTGCGTACGAACGGCAGCAGCGCGTCTTCCACGCGCACGCCCGTCAGGCTGTACAGACGTGCACGCGACTGCGTTAACACCGAGATCAGGCCATAGATCAACAGGGCAAGCGCGATGATAACCAGCGACCGCGTGAACCTGAAAACGAACTGGAGAACCAGCGATTCGGGATTGAGAATGCGAATGCTGATGTCGAGCGCCAGCGCCAGTGTCAGTATCCGCACCGGACGCGCCAGAATATCGCGCACGGCTACCTCGACCGGCAGGCGGTTCATGACGCGCAGGCGCTGAAGCAGCTTGCGGCTGATACGGATGATCAGGTTCCGCAATAGCCAGATAAGGGCGAACGCGCCAATCGCGAGCGCGACGCGCACAAGATCGTTGCGGAGCACGATTGGCAGTTGGTCTATGAGGGATGAAAGCGCCGGCATACAGTGCATCTCGCCACGAACGGACCAGACGCCTTATGTTGCCAGAGGCGCGTTGAAACGGCAACCTGCCGGGAGCGCAGCCACAGGGATGACAATTATCGAAAACTTTTGTGAAGACTATCTGCTTTATCTTTACAGGCGCGATTGACTCCTGTAGAGTCCGGTTATCCGCTTAGTGAAAGTAGGGGGGCATGTTTTTCGTCGAACACAGCGATTACAGCGAGTCTTCCGAGCCAATCATGAGCTGCCCGGTGTGCCAGAAGCTGTTTCTGGAAGAAAAACAGCTTTACCGGCATATCGTTCAGGCGCATCAGGATGGCGAGTATATGTCGTACACGTTCCAGGCCGATCTTTACGAGCGCTGGCAGGAACGGATTCCCCGTCAAATACAATAACCGCCCGGCCCCCGGCCTGATTTCCCCCGACGCCCCCTCTGGACACCACCCGGCTCTGCTATAATAGGCGGCCTGAACGCATCATTTCGCAGGATACAGCATGCGCCATCTCCTGTTCTGGGTTATCGTTTCCCTGCTTGCCCTGCCGGTGGTTTCCGGCGAGGCGCAGGCGGAACCGGCCATTACCGCCACGCTCTACCAGACGGTCAACGTACGCAGCGCGCCGGGAACGCGAACCGAGATCGTCGGTCAGGTTTCGGCGGGCGACACCGTGGAAGTGATCGGGCGCGCCGCCGGCCCCAGCCGCTGGTTGCAGGTCGTGCTGGCGGACGGCGTCACCGGCTGGATACCAAGCTATCTGCTGATCCTGAATGGTGATCCGGCCTCGCTTCCCGTCGTTGCCGGTAGCGGCGAAGACGACGAGAGCGCCGAAGTCATCATCACGGCCTATGGCACGGTGAACGTGCGAAGCGGCCCAAGCATTCTGGAGCAGATCGTCGCCCAGCTTGAAGCCGGCGACCGGGCGCAGGCGCTGGCGCGCAGCAACGAGCGCAACGACTGGCTGTATATCGAAAACGATATGCTGGCGGGTTGGGTCGCTTATTTCACGGTTGATGTGCAGGGCAACCCGAACAGCCTGCCGTTGCGCGTGCCGGACGTCGCCAGCGATGAGCTGATTCACCCGACGCGCCTGATCCGCACGCGCTTCAACACGCGCCTGCACATCGAGCCGGAGCTGTCCTCCCCGACCGTCGGCGTTGTTCCGTTCGATACCGAGGTAACGCCGCTGGCCCGTTCGGAGGACAATCTGTGGCTTTACGTGGCCAGCGAAACCCTCGTCGGCTGGGCGGCTGCCGATCTGTTTGCGATCAGCGATGCTGAACTCGACGAGTTGCCACTCTATTCGCCGGATGTAGCGACCGAACTGGATTCGCTGGCGCAAACCATGCTCCATCCGAGCGAAGTCACGCCGGAAGCAACGTTCGAAGTAGTGCTGAGCGATTGAGCGGCCAACCGATGAAAAAAAAGCCCCGTTCGCGCCCGACCGCCGATAACCCGTCGTTTGAGCTTGAACTTGTCGCGATGGCGAACGGAGGCCGCGCGATGGGCTGGCACGAGCGCCGGCCCATTTTTGTGCCTTACACCATTCCGGGCGAGCGCATTCGTGCCCGGATCGTGGACGATCAGGGGCGCTTCGCCCTCGCCGAAGGGCTGACGCTGCTGGACGCCTCTGCCGACCGCGTTTACCCGCGCTGCCCGCATTTTGGGCCGGGGCGCTGTGGCCGTTGCCAGTGGCAGCACATCGACTACGCCGCCCAGCTTCTGCTCAAACAGGACGTTCTGGCCGACCAACTGGCGCGCATCGCCGGTCTTGAGGATGCGCCCGTGCGCCCCGTGCTTCCAAGCCCGGAAGAGTGGGGCTACAACTATCACATGACGCTGCTGCCGGCGGGACAGGGCCGTCTGGGCTTTCAAAGCGCGGATGGACACGGCGTGCATCCGATTGAGGAATGCCACATCATCCATCCCGAACTGCTGGCTCTGTATGACCGTCTCGACCTGAACTTTGAAGGGCTGAAACAACTCAAGCTACAGCTCGGCACGGATGGCGCGCACATGATCGTGCTGTCGATGCGCGACGATCAGGCCCCGGAACTGGAAACCGACCTGCCGACCAGCGTCAACCTGCTGCTGGAAGATAACGAGCCGGTGAACCTGATCGGCGAATCGCACTGTCGTTACACCATCGACGGGCATACATTCCGCGTCACGGCGGGCAGCGCCTTTCGCGCCAACGTGTCGCAGTTGCCGGCGCTGGCCCGAACCGTCACCGACCTGCTCCAGTTGACCGGCTCGGAGACCGTGCTTGACCTGTACGCAGGCGTCGGCTTCTTCAGCGCCTTTGTCGCCCCACATGCTTCGCTCGTCACTCTGGTCGAGAGCTACCCGCCCGCCGTCACGGACGCCGACGAGAATCTGGCGACCGTTGAACACGTCGATATCGTCGAGGGCAGCGTCGAGGAAGTGCTCGCCGCGCTGGAAGAACCATACGACGCCGCGATTGTCGACCCGCCTTCTCGCGGGTTATCGAACGAAGTCGCTCAGGGGCTGCACGAAGCGGGCATCCAGCGGCTGGTTTATGTCAGCAGCGACGCGGCGGCGCTGGCCCATGACTGCAAGCGATTGGCAAAGCATGGCTTCCGGCTGGTTACCGTCCAGCCCATCGACCTCAATCCTCAGACCTACTACATCGATTCCGTCGCGCTATTCGCACGTTGATGTGCAAAATAACCATAATAAAACCGAAAATCTCGTAATCAGCCTGCTTGACATTCTTTCAAAATTTCCCATAAACTCTTTCTCATAGCCTGAGCGTAAGCCGGGCTTATGCTTCACGTCCTGGCGGGACGCGACGGCTGGTTACGAAGCATTAGCACAACGGAGTTCGTAGAGAGATGTCTCAACGCATTGAGGGTGTGGTGAAGTGGTTCAGCGCCGAAAAGGGCTACGGCTTCATCACGCACGAGAACGGATCGGATGTCTTCGTCCACTACACCGCCATTCAAGGCAGTGGCTATCGCAAACTTGAAGCGGGGGACCGGGTGGAATTTGAAATCACCGAAGGCCCGAAGGGGAAGCAGGCCAGCTCAGTCGTTACACTCTAACAACCTCTGCGTGTGAAAGCGTCTCGCGCCGGTCAGCTACCCGGCGACAACAGGCGCTCAGGTTCCGACAATTTACATTCCGGTCCTCGCTGTAGCCGTCACGTCGTGCTACCCTTAATGCGAGGGGCAGATACGCGAATTCATTAGCCCTTTCCAGTTGCGAAAGGGCTATTTTTTGTTGGAAAGGATTGCCAGAATGGATCTGCAGAAAGTGCGCGCCACCGCCGAAAGCATTGCCCGCGACGCCGGCGAGGTGCTGATGCGCCACTGGATGAAGCCGCACACGGAAGTGACCAAGAAGAACATCTATGACATCGTGACCGACGGCGACAAGGCTTCAGAAGCGGTGATTGTCGCCGCTCTGCGCGAGGCGTTTCCCGACCATCACATCGTCAGCGAAGAAGGCGGCGGAACCGACCTGTCGGCGCACGAGGCAGATTATTACTGGTATATCGACCCGATCGACGGCACGACCAATTTTGCCCACAATCTGCCGCATTTTTCGATCAGTATCGCGCTGGCCGGCAGGGATCGCGTGCCGCTGGTCGGAGTTGTTCTCAATCCGGTCACGGGCGAGATGTTCAGCGCCGCACGCGGGCACGGCGCGACGCTCGGCGGCGAACCGATTCGCGTTACCAACACGCCCGCGCTCGATCAGGCGCTGCTGGCGACCGGCTTTTCGACCGACAAACAGGCGGCGCTGGAAGCGATAGCCCACTGGCGCGCGATGATCGCGCGCGCCCGCGACCTGCGCCGGTTGGGTTCAGCCGCGCTCGACCTGTGCTACGTGGCCTGTGGGCGGCTGGACGGATTCTGGGAAAGCGACATCAACGGCTGGGACGTGCAGGCCGGTATCCTGATCGTCGACGAGGCGGGCGGCAAAACGTCGGATTATTCCGGCGGCACGGAAAAGCTCTACACCGGGAAAGAAGTGTTAGCCAGCAACGGGCACATCCACGAAGCAATGCTCGATGTGCTCCGCCAGCCTGTGCGGTAGCGTGTCGAAACCCGGCGCTGCCAAACAGTAGAGGGGCAGGCCATGCGCCTTGCCCCTCTCGTGACCGCGTTCGTTCTCATGAGCATCATGCCAGCGGAAGCTGGATGATATGCCGTCAACCCTCGCGGCGGGCTTCCAGCACCTCCGGGTTGATCACATTGCGAAATTCGCCGCGTAGCAATGCCCCGACGATCAACTCGGCGGCTTCGACCGCCACGGCGATCTGCGCGTCCTCGGTGCTGGCGGCCAGATGCGGTGTGTGAACCACCCCCGGCAGGCCGATCAGCGGGTTGTCCGGCTCCGGCGGTTCCTGCGCGTACACATCCAGCGCCGCGCCTGCCACCTGCCCGCTGCGAATCGCTTCGGCCAGATCCGCTTCATTGATGAGCGCGCCACGCGCCGCGTTGATGATGCGAACGCCGCGCTTCATCCGCGCCAGCGTTTCGCGGTTGATCATGTTGCGCGTTTCCTCGGTGATGACGCTGTGCAGGCTGATGAAGTCCGAGCGCTGGTACAGGTCGTCGAGGCTCACCAGTTCGACGCCGAAATCGGCGGCGAGATCGGCGGGAACATAGGGATCGTGCGCGATGACGGTCATCTCGAACGCCAGCGCGCGCTTTGCCAGCGCGCGGCCAATGCGCCCGAAACCGATGATTCCGAGCGTCTTGCCGCGCAATTCGACGCCCATGAAGGACTTGCGATCCCACTTGCCCTCGCGCATCGAAATTTCAGCTTCGGGAATGTGGCGGGCCAGCGCCAGCATCAGCCCGAAGGTGTGTTCGGCGGTAGCGATGGTATTGCCGTCCGGCGTGTTCATCACCACCACGCCGCGCGCGCTTGCGGTCGCCACGTCGACGTTATCGACGCCGACGCCCGCGCGGGCGATCAGCCGCAGGTTGGGCGCTGCTTCCAGCATTTCGGCATCGACTTTGGTCGCGCTGCGGATGATGAGCGCGTCGGCGTCGGCAATTGCCGCCAGCGTTTCGGCCCGTGACATCTGTCCGGGCGCGGTTACACGAAGCCCATCCGCCGCGCCAAGCACATCGAGCGCGGACGGATGGACGTTGTCAGGCACAAGCACGTGATAAGGCATGTATGTCCTCGTGATCCAGGTGGTTATGCGGCCAGAAACTCATCCAGCCCGCTAAGCACCTCTTCCAGTGTCGCCACCTGCATGTCGCCCATGTGGGCAATGCGGAAGGTCTTGCCCTTGAGCTTGCCATAGCCTTTGTCCATGGTGAAGCCCTTGCCCGCCATGAACTTCGCCATTTCATTCACGTCGATGCCGCGGTCGTTGGAGACGGCGGTCACCGTCGGCGACCAGTAGCCTTCCTGCGCGAAGATGCTGAAACCGCGGTCGATCGCCCACGTGGTCGTCATGTCGCGCATGTACAGATGGCGCTTCCAGCGATTCTCCAGCCCTTCGGCCAGAACGTCCTGCAACTGGCGTTCGGCGGCGAACATCAGGGAAATCGGCGGTGTCGATGGCGTGTTATTCTTTTGCAGGCCCGCCTCAATCTCCAGAAAGTCGAAGTAATAGCCGCGATACGGCACCTGCTTCGCGCGTTCGATCACGCGGTCGCTGACGCTGGCGAGCGCCAGACCGGGCGGCAACGCGAAGGCCTTCTGCGACGACGTCAGCGCCATGTCGATGCCCCACTCATCGGCGCGCAGTTCCGCACCGAGCCAGCCGCTGACCGTATCGACGAGAATCAGCGTCTCTTCGTAGGGACGAATGACCTCGGCAATTTCACGAACCGGGTTGGTCACGCCTGTGCTGGTTTCGTTGTGCACGAAACAGACGGCGTCATAGCGTTCCTTCTTCAGCGCCTCGGCAACCATCTCCGGCGTGTGGGCACGGCCCCACGGCACTTCGATCACATCGACCTGCTTGCCGTTAGCGCGACTGACATGCGCCCAGCGCTCGCTGAACGCGCCGCCGACCAGATGCAGCACCTTGCGATCATCTCGAATACAGTTGCGCGAAGCGCCTTCCCACAAGCCCGTACCCGACGCGCCGACCAAAAAGACGCGAGACTGGGTGAGAAATGCCTGTTTGAGCAGTTCCTGCAGGCGCGCAAACAACTCCGCGAACGCAGTCGAACGGTGGCCGATCATCCATTCGGTCTGCGCTTCAAGGATTTCGGGGCGCACCTCTACGGGGCCGGGAATCACCAGCCGCTTGTGGTTGTCGTTACGCATGATCCCTCTGTGATTTAGGCAAAAACGGGTACGGTGTCATTGTAGCAATGGCGAAACAATATTCAACACAAACGCCATCCGGGAGAATTCGCATATTTCGCACAAAGCGAAGCGCCGAAAATGACGCCGGCAGGTGCTTGAGCCATAGCCGTACCCGCTACGACGTGGTCGCAACCGGCTGGCGCAGGATGGTTTTCAGCTTCTCCGGCGCGGTGCGATTCGGGTCGCTCAGATAAATCTCGTGATGTTTGCCTCTCAGCGCGTAGCCCTGTTCCATAATGTAGTCGTGCATCCGCGCAATGGTTGGGGCTTCGGCGTCATACGGCCCGATGTGCATGATCTGAACGCTAAGCCCTTCGTCGTAGGTCTCAAAGCGCACGCGGGAAAGCGCGGGCAGCGCTTTCTTGCGCGCGACCTCATCCCGAATCTGCTCGACCAGCGCTTCGCTGACGTACTCAGGCTGCATGATCATGAGCGTCCACTGCCACGAGTCTTTGTCGAGCGTCGTATACGCAGCCATATCTTCCGCCCACCACAGGCCCTCCAACGGCATGACGCCGTAATCGATGCCTTGTTGCTTGCGAACGGCGAATTTCAGCGGATAGGAAAGGCCATAGAGCGCTTCAGTGGCTTCCTTGAAAGCCGGAGACGTGTTGGGATTACCCGCGCCGTCGATCATCAGAAAACGCATGGGCGGCACGGTCACAATGGAGAAAGACTTGCTCGACGGATTGTAAAACTCCGCCAGTTGTTTCTTGAGGTCAACTTTTCCGGACATCATTCGCTCCTTTGCCGGGTCAGCACGCCCGCTGAATTCTATCGCCGTTGCCCTGATTTCAGATGCAGTACACCGGCATTAGCCGTACGAACATGACCTGCAGCCAGCACAAACTACGAATTTTGACACTTCTACGAAACTTACGTTTGACCTTGAACAAAAGCTATGCTATAGTGCAGAAACAACGGGTTTCAAACCGCGTTTCTTCTCAACACCTACACGAATCATCTGACTACTGAACACGAACAAACAGCCGTTTTGAGGCGGTGGCGACAACATATATTGTCCCGGCAAACATTCCGCAGTACGGAACCGGCCCTGTCATGCCCCATATGGTCTGATTGCCGATAACGGGTCTGCCCAGTAAGCCTTTTGGGCGTCGCTCATCCAAACTCACTTCCAGCGTAAGAGCGTCATGTTGCATATCACGCACAACACCGGGCAGGCTATCTCATAAACAATAAGGATTGAAATATCAAGCGACCAGAGAAAGGGAGGCGGGTGGAGCCGCGCACAAAGCCAGCCCCACCAAAGGAAATGACTACCAGAGACAACTTGATGGATATCGCCCAACTGGAACAGAAAACTCTCGACGAGTTGCGGCGCATGGCGCGAGAAGCCGGCATTCCGTCCTACAGCCGTCTGAAGAAGCAGGATTTGATGCTGGCTATCCTGCGCGACCAGGCCGAACGGCAGGGATATAAACTGCGCGGCGGCGTGCTCGAAATCGTGGATGACGGCATTGGCTTCCTGCGCGCCGAGAAGTATTTGCCCGGCCCGAACGATATTTACGTCAGCCAGACGCAGATCAAGCGCTTTAACCTGCGAACGGGTGACATGGTCGTCGGGCAGGTGCGCGCGCCCAAGGACTCGGAAAAATATTTTGGCCTTCTGCGGGTCGAATCGGTCAACGGCATGAACCCCGAAGAGGCCAAGGTTCGTCCGCATTTCGAAGACCTGACCCCGATTTTTCCACTCGAACGATTTGATCTTGAAACCAACCCGCGCATCCTGTCGACACGCCTGCTCAATCTGATCGCCCCGATTGGGCGCGGCCAGCGCGGTCTGATCGTCTCCCCGCCAAAAGCGGGTAAGACAACCGTGCTCAAGGACATCGCCAACGCGATCAGCGAAAAATATCAGGATGTGCATCTCATGATCGCGCTGATCGGCGAGCGTCCGGAAGAAGTCACGGATATGGATCGCTCGGTGGACGCGGAGGTCATCGCCTCGACGTTCGACGACCCGGTGCAGCACCACGTGCGCGTCGCCGAAATGGCGCTCAACCGTGCCAAGCGGCTGGTCGAAATCAAGCGCCATGTCGTCGTGCTGCTCGACAGCATCACGCGCCTGGCGCGCGCCTACAATCTGGTTGTGCCACCCAGCGGTCGCACCCTGACCGGCGGTCTCGATCCTTCGGCCATTCACCCGCCAAAGCGCATCTTTGGCGCGGCGCGCAACGTCGAAGAAGGTGGCAGCCTGACGATCGTCGCCACCTGTCTGGTGAATACCGGCAGCAAAATGGACGACGTGATCTACGAGGAATTCAAAGGAACCGGCAATATGGAGCTGCACCTCAGCCGCAAGCTGCAGGAGCGCCGCATATTCCCGGCCTTCGACATCGAGCAGTCGTCGACGCGGCGTGAAGAGCTGCTGCTTGGGCCGGACGTGCTCCAGCGCGTCTACACGCTGCGCCGCATGTGGGCGCATCTGGCGGAAGACCCGGATCTCGGCCCGGTTGGCGCGACCGAGCAGTTGCTCAACCAGTTCCGCCATACCGAAACGAACGAGGAGTTCCTCAACCAGCTTCCGGGAGCGGGCAACAACTCGCGCAGCGGGTTCTAACACAAGGCCCTCATCCCCGGTTCCTAAGCATCCCGTGCCCCATAACCCTTTGGGATGCACCGGGAGATACACCACTGAACCAAGCCCCTCCCCTGCCTGCGCCTGATAAAAAAGGCCTCGCATGGGAGGGTAATTTTAAATTACGGAGGTTCAAGCCCTCTCTATACATTCGGGCTACATATTTGATATACTGCTCGCGGTGATCCACGCTGGCAGACTGCTCACACGCCTCTCTCTGATGCTCGTTTCGCCTCTACAAGCGAGGCTCTGGTTTCCACATGACACCCCGGAGAGATCCGAGCGCTGCCAGGTATGGATCGCTGTGCCGATCCCATAATACGTTGAGAAAGAAAACAGCCTATGATCGACGTCAATCAAATGCGTAAAGGCGCAACCTTCACTGAAGATGGTGAGATCTACAAGGTGCTCAACTATACGCACCACAAACCGGGGCGTGGCAACGCGACCATTCGCCTGACCGTCCGCAACATGCGAACCGGGGCGACTCGCGACATGACCTACAACTCCGGCGAGCGCGTGCAGGAAATTCGCGTCGAAAGCCGCGAAGTGCAGTACCTGTACGATGATGGCGAGTTTCTCACCTTTATGGACACCGAGACATACGAGCAGCCTCAGATTCGCCGCGAAATTTTTGGCGATGACATTCTGTTCCTGAAAGAGAACATGACGATCACCCTCAGCAGTTTCGAGGGCGAGATCATCGACTATACGCTGCCGACAACGGTCGATCAGGAAGTCGTCGAAGCGGAGCCGGGTTATGCTGGCGATACCGCCAATAATCCGATGAAGCGTGTGAAAACGGAAACCGGCCTTGAAGTTTCGGTTCCCCTGTTTGTCAATGCCGGCGACGTGATTCGCATCAAGACCGAGGATGGCAGTTACGTAACCCGCGTCTAGGCAGCCTTGCCCGGCGCGTTCCGGCGAATAACGAGGGCAGGAGCTTTTCCATGACTTACGAGCGCATCTACCGGCTGGTCGGGTTCAGCCTCATCGGTCTGATCGTGCTATATTTTTCGGTGGAATTAAGCCGTTCGATGGGTTGGGTCGGACTGGTACTGCCCTCGCTGCTGATCGCCACAGCGTATATCATCGTGACCGTGATCCTGGACGCCGTCCTCCTGTGGCTGCAATCGCGCCTGCCGGAAAGACGCCGCAAATCGCGCTAACCCGCCTCTGAAAGCTGACTGCCGTGGACCTTTCGCTGCTGACGTACAACATTCGTATTGGCACTTTCAATCCTTTCGGGCTGGAAGGCGTGGCGCGCGTCATCGAGCGTCTGCGCCCTGATATTGCCGGCCTGCAGGAAGTCCACGTTTATGCCAACGCCAGCGGCCCGGTCGACCAGCCGCGCTGGCTGGCGGAACGCCTCAATTACGAGGCGGTATTTGGCGCGGCGCGGGATGTGCCGCCGCAAATCGTGCCCGGTCAAATCGGGCAGTTTGGCAACGCGCTACTGAGCCGCTTTCCGGTTATCGCCACCGAAACCCACCTGCTGCCCCGGCCATCTGAGGACGACGAACAGCGAGCCGTACTGGCCACGCGTCTCGAAACGCCCGCCGGGCAACTGAACGTCTTTGTCACGCACTGGTCGCTGCTGCCGGAACACAGAGCAGAACAGGTTGTGGCTACGCTGAACCTGATCGAACAGTGGAGCGGCGGCGGACCTTCCGTTCTGATGGGCGACTTCAACGCCCTGCCCGATGCGCCCGAAATCGCCGCGCTGCGCGAGCACCTGACCGACCTGTGGGAAGCGACGGCGACGCCGCTCGAAGCGCGGATCAGTTTCCCCGCAGGGCCGAAGGGAACGATCATCCCGAATGGGTGGACGGCCGCGCTCGATTACATCTTCACCAGCCGGGACATCACGCCCCGGAAAATCGAAGTCATCTACGACGAGACGCTCGCCTCCGACCACAATCCGGTGCTGGCAACGATTCAGTCTGGCGTGTAAGGCGTCAGGCAGCATAGCCGTTGCCTTTGATGCCGGGTAGCAACCGCCCGGCGCATAACCGCGTTACAACTCCCGGCGCTGCATTTCGTATAATAGGATGATGGCGTGCTTCGCGCATCATCGTAGACGTCGCCGCCCGCGAGTCGTCTAACGATTCACCAGTTACAGGAGCAAATCAACATGTGGCAGCGTCCGCGTTCCAGCCAGCAGATGATATGGATCGCCATTGGAATGCTGCTGTTGGGGCTATTCCTCGGCCTGATGCTGACCCAGTCGGGTTTTCGCTGGCCGATGTTCTTCTTTTTCTTCTGGTTTGGCCCCTGGCTTTTCCGCGGTTTTGCGCGGCACAGGTGGCACGACTGGCGACGTGAAGAGGAATGGGAAAACCCGAAGGCCAAACGCAAACGAGAGGCGTTCGAAGACGAGGCAGACGAACCGCCGGTGCAGAGCGAGCCATCGCGCTACCTGCTCACCGATGACGGCGAAATCGTGGAGATTGTCGACCCGCCGCCGGCACGGGCCGGCGAAATCGGTCGCCAGCCCTACGAATAGAAACCGCCTCTCATCCCGGCTTTATCCGTCCCACCCTTCGATGCTGTACGGTGTAGGAACAGTCGTTCAAGGGAGACCGGCGTTCGCAAGTTCCCTGCTTCCCTTGCCCTGACGGAATAACCCGGCCAAAAAACGCAGCGCCTGTAGGCCCGCCATCCGGCGAGCGCGCAGGAAAACAGGGGAGAGGGACCAATGGCAGACGATCAATCCAATCAATAGACACAAGGGAGCAAGCCCAGATGCCCCTGGTTGAAGGTCAGACCCTCGGCCCGTACCGCGTGCTTCAACTGCTCGGACGAGGCGGGATGGCGACCGTCTTTAAAGGCTATCATGCCCGGCTCGACCGCCCGGTCGCCATCAAAGCGATCCATCAGGCATACACGCGAGACGAAAATTTTCTGACACGCTTTGAGCGCGAAGCGCGGATCGTCGCGCGGCTCGACCATCCGAATATCGTGCCGATCTACGACTATGCCGAGCACGAAGGCCAGCCCTATCTGGTCATCAAGTACATCGAAGGCCAAACGCTCAAGGAAGTCATCGCGGCCGAGCCGCCGCCGCTGGAACGCATTGTCGACCTGATGTCCACGGTTGCCGCAGCGCTTGACTACGCCCACAGTCAGGGCGTGCTACACCGCGACCTGAAGCCATCGAACATTCTGATCGATAACAACGGCGTTGCCTATCTGACCGATTTCGGCCTCGCGCGCATGGTGGGGGCCAGCGAAAGCACCATGAGCCGCGACATGGTGCTCGGTACGCCGCAGTATGTATCGCCAGAGCAGGCGATGGGAGACCGCGAACTGACGCCGCAGTCCGACCTGTATTCGCTGGGCGTCATCCTGTACGAACTGGTCGTCGGCCGCCCGCCGTTCACCGGCGACACGCCCTACGCCATTATTCACGACCAGATTTACAGCGAGCTTCCGCGCCCAAGCGACCTGAACCCGGATGTTCCGCCGCAGGTCGAGGCGGTGCTGGAGAAAGCGCTGGCCAAGGACCCGGCGCAGCGCTATGCGAGCGCGGCGGAACTGATGGACGCCTTCCGCAACGCAATCGCCGAGGCCGGGCTGACGACGCTCAACCCGGATCGCAGGCAGATCGCCAACGCGCGCGCGACGGAATACGTGCCGGTTGGCAGCCGGCCAGCGTCAGCGCCGGTCGTGCCGTCGGCCAAACCAAAGCGCCGTGATAACGTCGAATTTCGGCTGGACCTCGGGCAAATCGGGGAACAGATTCGCTCGACGTTTGAAAACTGGGAAGACAGCCCGTTGAACCCGAGCCGGCTGAACAACGAACCAGTGCCCATCGACGAGGCTTCGATCCGCAAGCGCATCGAGAAGCAGCACAACAAGCGCAAGGAATTCATCACCCACCTCGTCGTCTACGGCTTCATCAACCTGATGCTCTGGCTCATCTTTATCTTCACCAGCGGGGAAAGCACCGAACTCGGCCTGCCGGATTTCGCCGCCTCATTCCCGTGGCCCTTGATCGTCAGTTTTGGCTGGGGTTCCGGGCTGGTAGCCCATGCCATCGATACATGGGCGCAGACTGGAAGCCGCGTTGCCCGCCTCGATAGGGCCGTCCGCAACGCCATGCGCGCCGAATACGGTGAGGACTGGCTGAACGTTGCCAGCAAGGCGCAGTACAACAAGGTGCAGCGACGCGTCGAAAAACCGTTCAAGAAGCGGATCGAATTCATTCAGCACGCGGCCGTTTATCTCTGCATCAACCTGATGCTATGGGCCATGTTCGTGTTCACCACCGGAGCGAGCGCAGAACTCGGCCTGCCGGATTTTGCAGCGGCATTCCCGTGGCCCTTGATCGTCGGTCTGGGCTGGGGCGCGGGGCTGGTGGCGCACGCTGCGGACACGTTCATGCACGGCGGTTTCAGCGCCGAAGCGTACGAGCGCAAACTCCAGCAGGAGGTGGAACGCGAGCTGCAAAGTCTGGCGGAAGAGGAGGGCCTGTATGAAAAGCCGAAACGCGACCGCGGCATCCGCCTGACCGAAGACGGCGAACTGACCGACAGCATCGCCGAAGCGTGGGATCTGGACGCGGGCAAAGCCAAGCGATCGAGACGCTAGCAACGCCCGCATCCCATCATGGTTTGCGTCCTGACAGGCGAAAACGCAACCGCGCCGTTACAATGGATGCGGATAGGCCCTCTACAACGAGGGCGCTTGCCTGTCACTAAACCGGAGCGCGCGAGTGGCGAAAACGCAATCTGACAACCGACCACCGCTCTGGCAGCGGCTCATCCGGCGTCGCGCGTTTGCCGTCCATGTAGCGGCTTACCTGATCGGCAGCACCTTCATCTGGATGCGAAACGCGCCGCTGGCGGACAAGCAGTTCAGCGTCCTGCTATGGCTGGCGTTGCTGTGCGCGCATGGCCTGATCGTCTACCGTCACAGGCGCGTCGCCTTCGCCTTCCATCTGCTCATGTTCAGCGCCGGCAACGCGGCTATCTGGTCCACAACCGCGCCGCTGGCGGACAAGCTGAGCGCCAATCTCGGCTGGATCGCCGTCACCGCCATTTCCGGCCTGTGGCTTTACCGCCGGCACTTCTCCAACCGCCAGACGGCGAAAAGCGCTGCCCGCCAGCGCAAATCCAGCCCGAAGCAACCCGCGTCATCCCGCGCCGCACCGCCGGATGACGCGCCGGAAACCGGGACGCCGGACGAACGTCCGCCCAACCGCCGGGGGTCGCGCCGCAAAAAAGCGCAGTCTCATTCGTAACGCAGCACTTGCGCCACACGCTCATTGATGGCAACGCTGGCGCTTGCCAGTGTGGCAACCCAGGCGATCACGACCGACGCGACCACCAGCGCGACGGCTGTCAGCGTGGCGTCACGGGGAATCGGAATCGCATCGCCCATGCCGAGCGCCGTCATGATGGCGACGCCCAACGCGCTCAATCCAATGCCGATGAGACCGCCAAGCAGGCCGACCAGCGTATTCTCCAACAGCATGACCAGCAACACGCGCTTGCCCTTCAGTCCAATCGCCTTCAAAATGCCGATCTGGCGGCGACGTTCGAGCGTCGCCAGCGAGACCGTGTTGGCCATGATGACCGCAGCGGCGAACAGCGACAGCAGGCCAACCAGAATCGGAAGCGCGCTGAACTGGTCGATCAGGCGGCGCATCAGGCCATCGATGAACGTGATGTCCAGCGCCAGAACCGGCGGAACCAGCGCCGAGAGCGCCAGCAGCACCTCGTTCAGATTTTCTTCGGGAACCTGTAACACGTTGAGCGTGAGCTTAGGCGAAATTCCATCGAGTACGCCGGGCGGAACCAGCGATGCGCCCGACGTGAGGCCCATAGACGCCGACGACTCCAGAATGCCCACGACTTCAAAATCGACGCGCTGGTCGCCGCGCCGGCCACGCAAATCGAGCGTCAGCACCGACCCCGGCGCGATCCCCTCTACCTGCTGCGCGGTCAACTGCGAAACCACCATCACGTTGTTGCCCTCATCCTCCGGTCCGAGCAGGCGTCCCTCGATGGCACGCTCGGTCGGGTTCGGCGCGGTCACATCGGCGACGCTGACGCTAATCTCGATATCACGCATTTCCCGGCGCGCCTCCGACGGCAGGTTTTCCTCGCTGAAGCCGAGCGGCAGCATGATGCGCGGCGGCTCGCCGTTGACGGCAACCAGATCAAAATCGTACATATCCAATGTCCTCGCCCGCTCGATGCCGGGGATGGTGTTAAGCTGAGCGCGCAGCAGCGTCTGGCCCAGACCCCGGTTCAGCAGGCTGGCATACGGAAAAACGAGGACATTGCCGCCAAGGCTCTGGCTGAGCTGGAACTGCAACACCTCGCGCGTGCCGGCCCCGACGAACGTGATACTGCTGAGCGCGAACATACCGGCGCTCAAGGCCAGCAGCGTCGTCGCCGTTCGCAGGCGGCGCGAGGTCAGGTTGCGAAGCGCCAGACGCAGGTCAACCCAGCCAAACGATGGGAAGCGACTGACAATCCAGACGATCACCCACATCACGCCAACCAGCAGGCCAAGTATGGCCAGCGTGACGGCGACACCGATGAAACCGGCCCAGAACACGCCCAGAATCTGCCCGGCAATCGCGCCGATGACGACGACAACCAGCAGAATGCCAAACAGCGATTGCAGACACCCGGTCGCCGCGACATGCGGCTCGTTGGGGCGCAGAATGATCGCCGGGCGAATGCGAACCGCCGTCAGCACCGGGATCAACCCGAAGACGACCGTCACCACCATGCCCAGACCAAAACCGTAGAGAATCGCCTCAGGGTAGACGCGCCAGACAAGCTGCTGCTGCAGGAACGTCTCGCCATAGCGATTGACCACCCCGCTCAGCAGAACGCCGAACACCGATCCGACCACGCTGCCCGCGATGCCCAGCAGAACGGCTTCGGCCAGAAAGATCATGGCGACCTGCCGCGCCTTAAGGCCAAATGTCTTGAGCGCCGCCACCTCATCCGTGCGCCGCCCGACCATCACCAGCATCGTGTTGATGATGCCAATGCCGCCGATGAGCAGCGCGCCCAGCCCCATAATCACGATGAACCGGCCAAGCGTATCGCCGATGGCGGCGTTAATTCGCATGAGTTCGGGAACCGTCGTGGTGCTGCCGCCAACGCCCAACTGGACCAGCTCGCGCTCCGCCGCCTCGATATCGGTCCCCGGCGGCAGTGTCAGGCTGATGCTATTGGGCTTGGGATCGAGCTGGAGCTTTTCGGCATGAGCGATGTCCAGATAGGCGAAGCCAAAAAACGAGGCGAACAGGTTGCGGGCGTTCGCTTCGTTTTCCGTCGCCACAATCCCTCGAACCGTGAACGGCTCCTCGGTGCCGCTGACGCGCACGGTATCGCCAACCGCGATTCCCTGTGTGTCGGCCAGATTTTTGCTGATGACGACGTAGTTGCCCCCGTCCGCCAGCAGTTCGCGCAGCGGCACGCCTGCCGGGTCAAGCGCGCGAATATCGCCGGTTGGCGGGAAGGTTTCCGGGTCGATCAGAAACGTGCTGACAAACTGCGGGCGTCCCACCGTCACGGCATCGACCGCTGTGATCTGCATGTTCGAGTAGGTCGTATAGGCGCTCATCTGCCCGCCCCGTTCGTCGACCCACTCGCTCACGCGGTCGATGACCGCCGCGCTGAAACCGTTGTCGTCGTCGCCCGGCGTGGCGAAGTTAAAAGCCGCGCCGAAAAAGCCGCCGCCGCTGCGGCTGATGGTGATGTCGCCGTGGTTGCTGACGCGCACGTTTTCGATCAGCGAGTCGGCAATCGCCAGCCCCAGACTGCGTAGCGCCACGACTGTCGCCACGCCGGCGGCGATACAGAAAATGCCGAAGATCGTCCAGCGCGAACTACGGCGCAGGTTGCGATATGCGTAGCTCAGGTAAAAGAGTAATCGGTTCATATATCGTCCGGGAACTATCATCTGGGAGAAATTCGTCGCTACATGATGTACGCAGCGCGGGCGGCAAGGTTGCACGATTGTACAACCACAAAAGATATTGTGCTTAACAGGAAATGATAGAATTCGCCGGGATATTGAGCGCAACCGCCATAGACATTACAATATTTTTTACAAATAACCAAACCTTCAAAGGACCAGAGCACATGCACATCAGCGCCATTCCGGGCATCATCATGGAGGCATTCCGCAAGTTCAACGAGGATAAGGTGACGCGGCTGGCGGCGGCTCTGGCCTATTACACGATCTTTTCCATCGCCCCGCTGCTGATCATCGTGATTGCGATCGCCGGCGCGGTGTTCGGTGAAGAAGCCGCGCGCGGCCAGATCGTCGCTCAGATTCGCGACGTTGTCGGCGACAGTGGCGCGGAACTGATTCAGGAAATGATCCAGAACGCCAACCAGCCGGGAACCGGCGTAGTCGCCACCATCGTCGGCATCATCACGCTGCTGATCGGCGCGACAGGCGTTTTCGGGCAGCTTCAGGATTCCCTGAACACCATCTGGGGCGTTATGCCCAAACCCGGCCTCGGCATTATGCACACCATCAAGACACGCGTTCTGTCGTTCGCGCTGGTTTTCGGCATCGGCTTCGTGCTGCTGGTCGCGCTGGTCATCGACGCCGCGCTGGCGGGCGCGCTCAACTATCTGACGGATCAGCTTCCTCTGGGCGGCGTCATGCTTCAGGTGTTCAACCAGCTTATTTCGCTGGTGGTGCTTTCGATCCTGTTCGCCATCCTCTTCAAATATCTGCCCGATGTGAAGATCGCCTGGCGTGACGTGATCGTCGGCGCGGTTGTTACGGCGCTGCTGTTTATCATCGGCAAGTTCCTGATCGGCCTTTACCTCGGCAACAGCTCGCCGGCTTCCGTTTATGGCGCGGCAGGCTCGCTGGTCGTGCTGCTCATCTGGATCTACTATTCGTCGGTCATTCTCTTCTTCGGCGCGGAAATCACGCAGGTCTATGCCATGCGCTTTGGCGCGCACATCGAACCCGCCGATGACGCGGTCCCGCTGACGCCGGAAGTGCGCGCGCGCCAGGGCATTCCGCTGAAAGCCGACGTGGAGGCCGCTACTGACTACCAGACAGCGCGCACAAACCGCTAACACCGCTACAAATCACCATTTTGGGCGACGCGCTTGAAAACCGGGACGCGCTATAATAGGCGCATTCGGTTCGTTCGGGCATCCCCTGTCATGAATTCTCACGAAACAGGCCGTTATCCATCCGTCGAGGAAGTGCGCCACCTCAGGGACCTGATGGATGTTATTGCGACCGGCTTGAAAAACCAGCAGGATCTGCTGCGTATTCGTGGCATGAGTCTGCCGCCGGGCGCGCTACAGAGCGTAGAGGACCTGAAAACCCGGCTGGCGTGGCTGGAGGAACGGCTGCTTCAGGACGAACGCGAACTGGCGCAACTGCGCGCGCTGGTGGCCACGTCCGCCATGATCAACACCTCGCTCGATCTCGATCTCGTGCTCTCGAAAGCGATGGCCGAGATCATTAACCTGACAGGAGCCGAGCGCGGCTTTATCCTGCTCAAGAACTGGACGACGGGCGAGCTTGAGTTTCGCGTCGTCAGCAGCGCCGAGCCGGAGATGCAGGCGCAGACCAGCGACGGGTATCAGGTTAGCAACACGATCCTCAACCATGTGCTGTCGACGGGCGAGCCGCTGCTGACGGACAACGCCTACCGTGACCCGCGTATGCAGGACAGCGACACCATCGCCCAGTTCGTGCTGCGCTCGGTGCTATGCGTGCCGCTGCGATACAAAAACACCGTCATCGGCGCGGTGTATGTCGACAACCGCTATCGCGCCGGCGTCTTCACCGCGCGCGAGTTGAATCTGCTCCGCGCGTTCGCCAATCAGGTGGCAATCGCGATTGAGAACGCGCGCCTGTTCGCCAACGTGCAGGCGACGCTGGCCGAAATTACCGAGATGAAGGACGTGATGGAGAACGTCTTCACCTCGATCGGCAGCGGCGTCATCACAACCGACGATCACTACCATGTGCTGACGTTCAACGCCGCGGCTGCTGCAATCCTGCGCCGTTCGCCGGAGGAAGCGCTCGGCCAGCCGTTGCTGGACGTTCTGCCGCCGCTCGGTCCCGATTTCATGCAGCGGCTTTCCGCCGTGCGCGAACAGAACGAGAGCCTGTCGCTTGAAGTCGAACCGGAATTGCCGGGCGCACGGCGCGCGGTGCTCAGCCTGAAACTCAGCCCGTTGAAAGACTCGGCCCAGCAGACGAGGGGCGTCACTATGGTGCTGGACGACCTGACCGCCGAACGCGAACGCGAGCAGGCGCTTGCCACCGTCCGGCGCTACCTGCCGCCCGGCATGATCGACAAAATCCACGAAATTTCGACCATGGGGCTGGGTGGTGAGCGGCGAGAAGTCACCTGCCTGTTCGCCGACGTCTGCCCGGTATCGGAGTTCCCGCGCGACCTCGCCCCCGACCAGATGATGGAGCTGCTGAACATCTATCTGAGCCGCGCCACCGAGACCATCCACTCCACCAATGGGCTGATCGACAAATACAACGGTAGCGAAATCATGGTGCTGTTCAACACGCAGCTCAACCCGCAGCACGACCATGCCCGCTGGGCCATCGAGGCGGCGCTGCAAATTCGCCGCGCCCTGACGGCGCTCTACGAAATTCTCGATATGGATCCGAATCAGCACCATTACCGCATCGGCATCCACAGCGGAATTGCGACGCTGGGTAACGTCGGCAGTCTCAAGCGCCGCAATTTCACCGCCATTGGCGATACCATCAATCTCGCCAAACGGCTGCAGGAAAACGCCGCGCCGGGACAGATCATCGTGAGCGAAGATACCCTGCGCGACGCGAAAGCCCATGGCGGCCTGCCACCCGATATTGAAGTCACCCAACTGGCGGCGATTCAGGTTAAGGGACGCCAGCAGCGAACGCCGATCTACGAAGTCAACGGGGTCCTGCCATGACCGAGGAACAGTTCCCGCCGGTCGACGCCGGCGATGACGACGTACGCGCCCAGCTACGTGACATCAACGAGCGCGTCAATGAACTCGTCAGCCTGCTTCGCAGCCAGCAGGAAGCGCTGCGCCGGTATGGCATGAACCTGCCGTCCAGCACGCTCGACGCGCTCCGGCGTCTGCGCTCGCACAACGATATGCTGTCGAGCCGGGTCATCGGGCTGCAGGCGGAACTGCGGCAACTGCGCGGGCTGGCCGAATCGACCGCGCTCATCACCTCGTCGCTGGACACCAGCGACGTGCTCAATCAGGTGATCGACAAAGTGATCCAGCTTACGGGCGCGGAGCGCGGCTATATCCTGCTGCGAAACGAACAGACGGGCGAGATGGAATTTCGGGTGGCGCGCAGCATTGACCCGGAGCAGCTTGGCGCGGATGAGTTCATCATCAGCGATACGATCATCGATCGCGTCGTCACCACGGGCGAGCCGGTGCTGACACATAATGCGCTGAGCGATCCGCGCTATCAGAGCCAGGAAAGCATCGTCGGCTTCGCCCTGAGAAGCATTCTTGCCGTCCCCCTCACCGTGAGCGACGAAGTGATCGGCGTCGTCTACTGCGACAACCGCGTCCGCGCCGGTATTTTCGACGAGTATGCGCTCAACCTGCTCAAAGCCTTCGCCAATCAGGCCGCCGTCGCCATTCAAAACGCGCGCCTGTTCGAAGCGGCGCGCGCGCGGCTGGTCGAAATGACCGAAGTGCGCGACCTGATGGATAACGTCTTTACGTCGATCGCCAGCGGCCTGATCACCCTCAACCGGAACAACGTGATCACGGCCTACAACCGCGCCGCCGAGCAGATTCTTGAGCTGCCTGCCGCCTCTGCGCTGGGGAAGCCACTGGCCGAGTTTGTGCCGGAACTGGCCGGCGCGTTCGAACGCGCGCGCCGGGAACCGCTGGAACTCGACCTCGTGGTCGAGCGGCAGAGCCGCCGCTACTGGAAAGTGAAGCTCAATCCGCTGCGTAACGCGGCTGGAGAGAGCGAAGGCATCGCGCTGGTGCTGGATGACCTGACCGACGAAAAGCGTCACGAGGCACAACTGGACGCCGCCATGCGCTACATGCCCGTGCCGCTGGAAAACCTGCGCGGAACCGACATCACCGCGCTCAGCGGGCAGGAGCGCGAGATCAGCGTTGTCTGCGCCGATGTGCGCGGCTTTACCAGCTTCAGCGAAGGCGTCGAGCCGGAAGCCTGCATGACGGTCATCAACCAGTACCTCAGCCGCGCCAGCGACTCGATTGAATTATTTGAAGGCATCATCGACAAGTACATGGGCGACGCCGTCACCGGCCTGTTTAACACCCAGCTCAACCCGCAGGTCGATCACGCAGTGCGGGCCGTGCGGGCGGCCATGAGCATGGCTTATGACGTGGCCGAATTGCACCGCGGCCTGCCGGAAGAACAGCGGTTGTACTATGGCATCGGCGTGCATACCGGGCGCGCCGTGATCGGCAGCGTCGGCAGCCCGGACCGGCGGGAATTCAGCGCTATCGGCGATGCGCTGGAGCTGAGCAAGCTGCTTCAGGAAAACGCGCTCTATGGCGAAATCATGGTCAGCCCGGCAACCTACGCGCTGGTCAAAGACGTCTTCGAGTTCGAACCGTTGCCGCCGCGCCATACCAAAGGCCGCCCTGAATTCACCCTCATGTACCGGCTGGTGGGCCTCAAGCGCAAAACCGGAGAGACGGTGAGAGTAGCTTCGTGAAGCGCAAGCGCCGCCAAAGCGAACGCTATTGCCCGACAGGTTTCGCGCCCGGAACGCCTCGCTGCGCGCCGTGAAAATTCCTCAATCTGCGCCCCAACCGCCGCCGCCCGGCGTTTCGATCCACAGCACGTCGCCCGGCTCGACCATAAATTCGGCCTTGCCCCCCAGTTCGATCTCACCTTCGCCGCGCACGATCCGGTTACGCCCGGCCAGCCCGGGGCGACCACCTCGCAGGCCATAGGGCGCGTAAATGCGCCGCTCGCTGTTCACGGTCAGTCTGGCGGGCGCGAGAAATTCGTAGCCTCTCACAATGCCGTCGCCGCCGCGAAAGCGGCCCGCACCGCCGCTGCCCTCGCGCAGACGATAGGCGAGCACGCGCACCGGAAGCGCGTATTCGAGCGCTTCGACCGGCGTATTGCGCGTATTGGTCATGTGGCTGTGCCGCCCGCTGAGGCCATCGCCCTGCGGCCCCGCGCCGTGGCCCCCACCGATGGTTTCGTAGTAAACAAACGGCCGCCCGTCGTGCGTTCCGCCAAAAGTCACATTGTTCATCGTGCCCTGAGACGCCGCCGGGATGACATCGGGCAGCGCCTGCGCCAGCGCCCCCAGCACGACATCGACGATTCGCTGGCTGGTTTCGGTATTGCCGACCGCGACCGCCGCCGGGAAATCGGGATTGAGCAGGCTGCGCGAGGGCGTTGTCACGCTGATCGGCGCAAAGCAGCCCTGATTGACCGGCAGATCGTCTTCGGCCAGCAGCCGCAGGCAGTAATACACGGCAGACCGCACGATGGCCTCGACCGCGTTCAGGTTGCCGGCGACCTGAGGCGCTGTGCCGGTGAAATCGACCGCAAATGACCTGTCGCTGACCGTAATCGTGACGCGGATGGGAATGCGGCGGGCCTCCTGACCGTCGCCTTCCAGAGCATCCTCGAAGGTATACCGGCCATCGGGAATCGCGGCGATGACGGCTTCGGTCATGCGCCGGGAATAGTCGATCAGCGCGTTGGCGTGTTCGGTCAGGGCGTCGTAACCGTGGGCTTCCACCAGATGCAGCAGGCGACGAGCGCCGACGCGCTGGGCGGCAAGCTGCGCTTCGAGATCGCCCTGTCGTTCCTCTGGCCCCCGGCTGTTGGCGGTGATGAGGTCGAACACCGACCGGCTCAGCCGGCCTCCTTCCACCAGCTTGACCGGCGGGATGATAAGCCCTTCCTGATAAAGCTCGGTGCTCAGGGGCAGAGACCCCGGCGACATGCCGCCGACATCGGCGTGATGGGCGCGGCTGGCGACGAAAAACGCGACCTGCGCGCCGGCGAATACCGGCGAAACCATGGTGACATCGGGCAGGTGCGTGCCGCCGCGATAGGGATCATTGAGGATGATCACATCGCCCGGTTCAAAGCGCTCAAACGCCCGGATCGCGGCCTCGACAGACGCCGGCATGCTGCCGAGATGAACCGGGATATGCGCTGCCTGAGCGACCATGCGCGCCCCGGCGTCAAAAACCGCGCAGCTAAAATCCAGCCGTTCGCGAATGTTCGGGCTGAACGCCGCCCGCTGCAGCGTCACGCCCATTTCTTCGGCGACCGACTCAAACAGGCTGCGAAATACGGCAAGCGAAATGGCGTCAACGGGCATGGCGGTTGGCAGGGACGGCGGGCAAAGCCTCGACACGGACGGACACTTCAATTGCGGTCATCGTGAAATTCCTCAAGCTGCCTTCATCCTTCATGCCGGTTCCAAAATCAGGTTGCGATAGGCGTCCACGCGGGCCGACCAGCCGGGCGCGACGTATACCGTGCTGTCAAGCTGAACCACCAGCGCCGGGCCATGAAACGCCGAACCGGGCGACAATTTCTCGCGCAGATAGATGGCGACGCCATCTGCGCGCTGCCCGATCCGGGCAGAAGGCGCGGCGTTGGCTTCAAGCAGCTCCGGTTCGAGCGCCGGTTTGCGCGTTATGCAGGTAGCTTCCAGCCGCAACGTGACCACTTCCACGGCCCGGTCGCGCAGCGCGTGGCCATAGGTCTGCTCGTGCAGGCGGTGAAAGCGCTCCGCCAGATCATCGCCATAGGGCACGCTGAGTTCGTATGCCTGCCCCTGATAGCGCATATCCACCGAGGGGCGAAATATCATTTCGGGCTCAGCCACGCCTTCCGCGTCGAGCGCGGCCCGCGCCTCGGCTTCAAGGTCGTTGATATGCGCTCGTAACGCCTGAACGGTCTCAGCCGTCAGGGGGCCAAGCACGCTGCGGCTGTAGTCAAGCCGTACATCGGCGACCAGCAGGCCAAACGCGCACAGCACACCGGGATAGCGCGGCACCAGCACGCGCGGAATCTGCAGGCGCGCGGCGACATCGCAGGCGTGCAGCGGCCCGGCCCCGCCAAAAGCCATCAGCGTGAAAGCGCGCGGATCGTGCCCGCGCGCAACCGATACCCGTCGCAACGCCCGCTCAATATTGCTGTTGGCGACTTCGAGCACGCCAAGCGCCGCGCTTTCCACATCCATGCCCAGAAGCCCCGCCAGCCGCTCCACCGCCGCCGTCGCCGCTGCCGTATCCAGCGACATGCCGCCGCCGAGGAAATAAGCCGGATCGAGCCGCCCCAGCACGACGTTCGCATCCGTCACCGTCACCCGGTCGCCGCCGCGCCCATAGGCCACCGGGCCGGGATCCGCGCCCGCGCTCTCCGGGCCAACCCGCAACGCGCCCCCGGCGTCGATGCGGGCGATGGAACCGCCGCCCGCCCCGACCGTCTCGATGTCGAGCAGCCGGACCCGCAACGGCAAACCGTCGATCTCGGATTCGGCGCGCAGAACCGGCTCACCCGGACACAGCGCCACGTCGGTCGATGTGCCGCCCATGTCGAGCGTGATGATCCGGTCAAAGCCCGCCAGTTGTGCCAGATGGAAAGCGCCGATCACGCCCGCGGCAGGCCCGCTTAGCGCGGTGTGCGCTGCCAGTTGTCTTGCCGCCGCCGCGCTGAACGTGCCGCCATCGGACTTCATCATGCTCAGCGGCAGCGACGGAGGCAACGCCGCTTCCAGCCGGCGCAGGTAGCGCCCCACCACCGGGCGAACATAGGCTTCAAGCGCGGTCGTACTCGCCCGTTCGTACTCTCGAAACTGCGGCAGCACGTCGCTTGAAAGCACGATCTGTTCCGGTTGGAAGCAGCCGCGCTCGACCGCGCGCTGGCGCACGGCCTGTTCGTGAACCGGGTTCGCGTAACTATGCAGCAGACACACGGCGACCGACTCGACGCCCTGCGCCTTCAGCGTATCCAGCGTAGCATCGAGCGCCGTATAGTCGAGCGGCTTCAATACCCGTCCCTGAAAGTCGAGGCGTTCGCGCACTTCAAAACACAGTTCGCGCGGAATCAGCGGCGGCGGCAACTGCGGCTGCAGCGCATAAAGCCGGGGGCGGTTCTGGCGGCCAATCGCCAGAATATCGCGGAATCCCTCCGTCGTCAGAAAGGCCGCCCGCGCGCCCTTGCGTTCCAGAATGGCGTTGGTCGCAACCGTCGAGCCATGCGCCAGCCGCGCGATGGCGGTCAGGTCGCCGCCGCTCAGTTCCGCCAATCCGAAGAGCATGGCGCGCGCCGGATCGTCGGGCGTGCTAAGCTGCTTGTGAATGCGGAGACGGCCGTTATCGACTGCGACAAAGTCGGTGAACGTGCCGCCAATATCAACGCCGGTGAACATCGAGCCTGTTTTCCTGTTCGCGAAAACCTGTGCCGCCATCAGGGCAGAACGGGCAGGACCATCTCGCGGTAGGCAGCCAGCAGCGACAACAGCGCCATCTGCGCGCCGTCGCGGTCGCCCGCTTCCATCAGCCGCAGCAGGTCGGCATGCGCTCGAATTTGCGCCTCCAGTTCGTCCGAATTGCGCGGCGTCTGCGCCTGTCGGGTCACTTCCAGCAGGCGCATGTAGTTGTACAGCCGCGACAGGATTTCGGCGGTGAGCGCCCTGCCGCTGTTGAGGCCGATTGTCTCGTGAAAACGGAAGAGCGCCTCAATCGCCAGCGCCGGGCTGGTCGCGCGCCGAGCGGCCCGTATCAGCCGCCGCAGTTCATGAACCCGCGCCCGTGTCAGCGTATCCATCGCCCATTCCAGCGCAACCGATTCGACGGACGCCAGCAACGCATAGATCTCGATGGCTTCCTCTCGCGTGAAACTGCGGACATAGACGCCGCGCCGCGCGTGTTTGACCACCCAGCCATCGTGTTCGAGCAGGCGCAAGGCGTCGCGCACGGTATTCTGGCTGACGTTCAATTCGCGCGCCAACGTGATTTCCACCAGCCGTTCGCCACAGCGGAAGCGCCCCTGCAAAATCCCATCGCGCAGCGCGTCCGCCACCGATTCCGCCAGCGTCAGCGAAGCGGCCATGCTGCGTTCCTGCCCTCCATCCAGTCTGCCGGAATGAATTGTCGCCTGTGAGTCATGGTGCAATCCATGTCGGATAGTGGCCGCCGTTTTTCGTCACCTGCTGCACGTTTTCGCCGTTGGCGGTCATGATGTAAATCTCGTCGCGCCCGCTCTCGTCCGAACTGAAGGCGATATACCGCCCGTCGGGGCTATAACTCGCGGACGACTCGTAGCCGGGGCCGTCATAGATGATCCGCTGGTTGTCGCCATCGAAATCCATTACGCCAATCGCGCCGTGGCCCTCTCCCTCCGTCAGATAGAGGATTTCCCTGCCGCCGGGGTGAAAGGATGGCGACCAGTCCTTGACGTCGTTATCGGTCAGATAAACCACATCGCCCGCCGCCACATCGAGGCGCGCGATCTCCCACGTACGCGCGTCACCCGCCATGCCGGTCGTGAACACGATGTAGCGGCCGTCCGGGCTCCAGCGCGGATGGCTATTCCGCCGGCCGTTGCTCAGCAAAAGCTGTAATTCGCCGCCGCCCGGCCGGATGGTATACAGGTCGTGATTGCCATCGCCGCGGGGTTCACTCGAAAAACAAGAAAATCGCCGTCGGGAATCAAGACGGGGATGTGTTAGGACAACCAACGTTAG
>QGUR01000477.1 GCA_003242205.1 Chloroflexota bacterium
TCGGCGCGGTGGCCGAAGGTCTGGGCCAGTACGATGAAGCCTATCGCTGTCTCACCGAAGCGCAGGAAATCGCCGCCAAACTCGGCAATCGCCTTCTGGCAGCCAACGCTCAGGGCAATCTGGGGCGCGTCGAATACGTGCAGGGGCGTTACCAGCAGGCGAACGAACATTTCAACCGGGCGTTGCAGCTGTTCCGCGAGATCGACAATGTGTACGGCGAAGCGACGGTACTGTACTTTCTGGGCTTCATCGAAATCGCGCTCGACCGTGAGGATACGGCCGCCGGTTATCTGCGCGAGTCGATCCGCCTGAGCATGAAGATCGGCGCGATCACGATCACGCTGATCGCGCTGTGCGGCATCGCCCGGCTGAGAATGCGGGCGGGCGATCATGCCGGGGCAGTCGAACTATTGAGCATGGTACTCAACCACGCTGCAAGCGGCGGCGATGTCGATGTCGAACGGGAAAGCGTGCCGCTGCTGAACGAACTCGGCCAACTGTTGCCGCCGGACGCGCTCAGCGCGGCGCTGGAGCGCGGGCGCGATGGCGATCTGGACAGCGTGGTCTCCGGAATTCTGGAAGTCTCACAGGCCGCGAATGACTGAACTGCGCTTCAAGCCGCATTACCGGGTTGCCATTCACCCACCCGAACACGTCTTTTTGCTCTCGGAACGCGAGCATGTCGTCCTGCGGGGCCGGTTATATGTCGCGGTCGCGCCCTACCTCAAAGACGGCAGCGACCTGAGCGCCATTCAGGCCGCACTGGCGGATCGCGTTCCGGCGGACAAGGTAGCCTATGCCATCCAACGCCTGCGCGACGCCGGGCATCTATCGTCGGGGCCAAACGGGCTGCCCCTCGAACAGGCGGCGTTCTGGGAGGCGGAAGGTCACGCGCCGCTGGCCAAAGCGCGGGTCGCCGTCCGCGGTCTGGGCGTTGCGAGCGATGATCTGACGGCATTGTGCGCGGCCAACGGCCTGCTGACCGGCGACGAGGCCGCGCTGGAACTCGTGCTGGCGGACGATTACCTCAATCCGGCGCTGGAGGATTTCAACCGGCGCGCACTGACCGAAGGCCGTCCGTGGTTGCTGGCCAAGCCGGTTGGAACCATTCTGTGGGTCGGGCCGCTGTTCGCGCCGGGTGGCGCGTGCTGGGCGTGTCTGGCCGAGCGTCTGGCCGCCAACCGCGCCGTCGAAATGTTCCTGCACGAGCAGGGCGCGTTGGCCGGGCCGCCGGGCCTTTCGCGCGCCGCGCTGCCGTCCACGGTTGCGACCGCGCTTGGTCTGGTGGCGACGGAAGCGGCGCGTTGGCTGGCGTCGGGCAATAGCGCGCTGCGGGATCGCGTCTGGACTTTCGACACGAACACGCTGGAAACAGCGTGGCATCATGTCGTCCGGCGTCCGCAATGCCCGGTCTGCGGCTCGGCGGTCTCGCGCGCCAGCGCCCGCATCGTGCTGGAAGCGCGGCCCAAAGCGCCCACAAGCGACGGTGGCTTTCGCAGCGCCCCGGCAGAGGAAACGTTCGAGCGCTACCGCCATCACATCAGCCCGATCACCGGCGCGGTTAGCGAACTGGAACGGGTATCGACGCCGGGGCCGATCCACGTCTACCGTTCGGGAGCGAACAAGTCACGCCCGTTTCAGAGCTGGGGCGCGCAACGGCGCAGTCTGAGAAGCCACAGCGCGGGCAAGGGAATCGACGACATGCAGGCGCGCACCAGCGCGTTATGCGAGGCGCTGGAACGCTATTCCGGCGTTTTTCAGGGGGACGAACCGCGCCGCCGCGCCACCTTCGAGCAGGTGCGAGACGAGGCCATCCATCCAAACCAACTGCTGCTGTTCAGCGAGGCGCAGTATGCCACCCGCGAGACGTGGAACCGGGACTGCCCGCCGCACCTGTACGTTCCCCGGCCCTTCGAGGACGATCGGGCGATCGAGTGGACGCCCGTCTGGTCGCTGACGAACGAGCGCGCTGTCTACGTGCCAACGGCCTATTGCTATTACGATTACCCGCTCGCCGATGACCACGTATTCTGCATTGCCGACTCGAACGGCTGCGCGGCGGGAAGCTCGCTGGAAGACGCCATTCTGCAGGGCTTTCTCGAACTGGTGGAGCGTGACGCCGTGGCGCTGTGGTGGGAAAACCGCATCCCCCGGCCCGGCATCGATCTCGACAGTCTGGCGTCGCCCTATCTGCGGCAGGTGCGCGCCTATTACGCCTCGCTGGCGCGCGATATCTGGGCGCTCGATCTGACGGCCGATCTCGGCATTCCGGTCGTCGCCGCGCTCAGCCGCCGCGTCGACCAGCCGCAAGAAGACATCATCATGGCGTTCGGCGCGCATCTCGATCCGCGCTATGCCCTGCTGCGGGCCGTGACGGAACTGCACCAGATGCTGCCGCCCGTGCTGCACGCGCAATCGGGCCTGTCTCTTATACAATTTCCGAGCCCCACAAACCCG
>QGUR01000172.1 GCA_003242205.1 Chloroflexota bacterium
TCCAGCGAATGGGGCAGCAAGCAAGCGCTGTCGAGTTTGGTCCACGACGAAGAGGCGATCCATGCCTTCGCGCGCATGCTGGTCATGCCGGCCAGCCTGATACGCTCGTTGAGCGAAGGCGCGCGCACGCCGGAATACATCAGCGCGCATTTCGAAGTGCCGGCGGATGACGCGCTGCTGCGGCTTCAGGAACTCGGCTTGTTGAAGCAGGATCGCTAACGGCTTCTGGCGTCGAGGTGGCGTCTGGCGAGCGCTAGCGCCTCTTCGGCTGTTTGCACTTCTCCCTCCACCTGCGCCTCGCGGATCAGTTCCAGCAATTCACCGATCACCGGCCCCGGCTTCAGTTCCAACTGGCGCATGAGGTCGTGGCCATCGACCAGCGGCGGCGGGTCGACCAATTCGTCGCGCCGTATAAAGTAGGCTTCAACCAGTGCCTTGATCCGTTCAAGAAACCGGATCCAGGCGTCCTGATCGAGAAATGCCCCGTAACGAGCCAGAAAATCGGCCAGCGACAGCAGGCAGATATCCACGCCCGCGTCGCCTGCCGTTCGCCAAAAGCGGTAGATGGTTCGCGGCCTGATTTCATCGAGGCGGAACGGCAGGTCGTGATAGCGCACGATGTTCACCAGCCGGGTTTTTTCAGCGTTGCTCAGGCGCAGGGCATCGGCGCGTTGTCCGGCAATGTGGGCGCTGATTGCTTCGTGCCCGGCGAAGGGTTGCCCGGTTCCGTTAGTGGAGGTTGCCGTCGCGCCTTTGCCGGCATCGTGCAGCAGCGCGGCGAGCGTCAGCAGCGCGTGGTGCGGGCGGCCATCCGCCCATGTGTGCTCGAGATGCTGTTGCAACTGCCTGCGATACGGGTCCAGCGCCATCACGATCATGCCGAGCGCGAAGTCGGCGGCGGTTTCGTCGGTGCGCTGCGGGCTGATGGTCAGCACCACTTTTTTGATCTGCTCGACGGTCGCCAGTGTGTGATTCCAGACGTCGAACACATGCGGCGCGGGCTGGCGGATGCCCGGCAGGGTCGTCAATTCCGGCAGAATGACGGCCAGCAGGCCGAGCCGTTCGGCAATTCGCAGCGCGCCTGCCGCGTCCGTCAACGAAAGAATTTTGACCAGTTCGTCGCGCACCCGCTCCGGCGAGGTCTGTCGCAGTCGCTCTGCCTGCGCCCGAATATCGCGCAGCGTGTCCCCGTCGATACGCAGGCGCAACTGGATGCTCTGTCGCACGGCGCGCAGGGTGCGGATCGGGTCGTCGGCGATGGCATGAGGATGGCAGCGGCGCAGGATCTTGTCGCGTGTGTCCTGCTCACCGTTCAGCGGGTCGATCAGCCGTTCGAGGTCGCGCAGATCGACGGCCATGGCATTGACCGTGAAATCGCGATCGCGCAGGTCGGCATCCAGCCCTTCACCGCGGAAGCGGGCGACGTCGAAGACCACGCGCCCCTCCATGGTGTCCACCAGCGCGCGGCCAACATCGCGCGCCGGGTCGAGCGGGAAGAAGTCGCCCCGCAGGCGGGTGGCGATCAGCCGGCCAAGCCGGATGCCGCCATCGGCGACCGCCAGATCGACGTCCTTAATGGGCCTGCCCAGAAGCGCGTCGCGCACCGCGCCCCCGACGATGTAAACAGGCGCGGGATAATCGGCCAGCAACTCCTGAAGATCGAAAATGACATCCGGCCAGCGCAGGGGAACTGTCGGCAGGCGTGGTTCAGACGGGAAGGCCATTGAGCTTGTCCAGATCGACAACGCCGACGAAAGGCAGGTTACGGAATTTTTCATCGAGGTCCAGCCCGTAGCCAAAGACGAACTTGTCCTCGATCTGGAAGCCGGTGTAATCAATCGGGATGTCGATTGTGCGCCGGGCCGGTTTGTCCAGCAACGTACACAGTTTCAGACTGGCCGGTTTGCGCGCCAGCAGAACGTCCATGACGAAACGCAGCGTATGCCCGCTGTCGATGATGTCCTCCACGATCAGCACGTGCTTGCCGATCACCTGCGCCGTCAGGTCCATGTCGATGCGGACATTGCCGGTCGATTCGCGTGCGCCCTTGCCATAGCTCGAAACGGCGAGGAAGTCGATCTCGTGTGGCACGGTGAGGCGGCGCATCAGGTCGGTCAGGAACATGACGCCGCCTTTCAGGATGCAGATCAGTAGCAGATTGTCGGTTCCGGCGTAATCGCGAGAGATTTCCGCCCCCAGCTCGCTTACCCGTTTTTGCAGGGTCGCTTCATCGATCAGAATTTCTTTGAGGAACTGGTCGTATGTGACCACAGCGCGCTCCTTTGAAGTACCATGGCAATCATACCGCACAAGCGCTCACCGACGAAGTTGAACCTGATTACAGCGGGCGCGAGAGGACGCCGGTCCATCGCCGGTTAGAGACATGGTAAAATCGGCTACATCCTTTTCCATGTAGCTGGACTTCCGTGATGGTATCGCAGATTAAAAGCAAGATCAGCGTTGTTAAGCCACGCGACAGCGTGCAGGTGACCTTTCCTTCCGGGCTGACGCTCGAAGGCGAGGTTGGCACGACGATTGAGGAATTTCTGATCGCGGCTGAGCCGCATCTCGGCGGCTACGATAGCCCGATTATGGGCGGCGTGCTGGATGGCAAGCTGCGCGAGTTGTCCTATCCGGTGAAGCGCGACAGCCCTCTGCGCCCGGTTCTGCTGTCCAGCAGCGACGGCGGGCGCATCTACCGGCGCTCGCTGGTCATGCTTCTGGCGACGGCGATCAACGAGTTGTGGCCCGATCTGAAGGTGAATGTCAGCTACTCCGTGCCGGAGGGCGGCTTCTATTGCACGTTGCCACAGCGCCAGCCCTTCACATCCGCCGAACTCGAACGCCTTGAAGCTCATATGCGTGAGATCGTTGAGCAGAACGATCCGATCACCAAGCGGATCGTGCCGCTCGACGAGGCGGTCGCGTTGTTCAAATCGCGCGGCGAGGACGACAAGGTTCGTCTGCTGGAGCAGCGCACCCGCAACGACCTGACGCTATACACGCTGCGCGGTCGCTCGGATTACTTCTATGGCTATATGCTGCCGTCCACCGGATACCTGACCGTATTCCGGCTGATCCGCGCGGGCGATGGTTTTATCCTGCAATACCCGCGCAAGGAACACCCGCATGAGCTGCACGACATTGATCCGAACTCCAAGATCAACGAGGTGTTCAAGGAAGCCGATGAGTGGCTCCGCAAGCTGGGGGTGGAGGATATTGGCCGTCTGAACCGCCACGTCCGGCGCGATACCATTCAGGAATTGCTGCTGGTGGCGGAGGCGCTGCACGAACAGCGCATTGCCCGTATTGCCAACGAGATTAGCCGGCGATACGAGGCACAGGGCACGCGCATTATCATGATTGCCGGGCCATCTTCGTCCGGTAAAACGACCTTCTCCAAGCGTCTGGCGATCCAGCTTCTGGCGCACGGTTTGCGTCCGTTCACGCTGGAGATGGATAACTACTTTGTCGACCGTGAGCTAACGCCGCGCGACGAACACGGCACGCTGGATTTCGAGGCGCTGGAGGCGGTCAATGTGCCGCTGTTCAACAAACATCTTGCGGAGCTGATTCGCGGCGAAGAAGTGCGCCTGCCGCGTTTCGACTTCATTCAGGGCAAGAGCCTGCAGGGGCGGCTGGTGAAGCTGACGCCGCACCAGCTCATCATCATCGAGGGCATTCACGGCCTGAACCCGAAGCTGGTCGCCAGTCTGCCGCGCGAGAGCGTGTTCCGCATATACGTCTCGGCGCTGACGCCGCTGAACGTCGATTTGCACAACCGCGTATCGACGACCGATAGCCGCCTGCTGCGGCGCATTGTGCGCGATGCCAGTTATCGCGGCCACAGCGCGACCGACACGCTGATGCGCTGGCCCTACGTGCGGCGCGGCGAGAAGCGTAACATCTTCCCGTATCAGGAAAACGCCGATGTCATTTTCAATTCGGCGCTGGTGTACGAGCTGGCGGCGTTGCGCCCGCTGGCCGAACCATTGCTCTTGCAGGTTCCTCCAAATACTCCGGAGCATATCGAGGCCAACCGGCTGCTGTCTTTCCTGCGCTGGGTGACGCCGATGACCGAGGATCAGGTCGCGCTCATCCCCGATACGTCGCTGCTGCGCGAGTTCATCGGCGGCTCGATCTTTCAGGACTATCATCCCGGCAACCTGAGCACCGAGGAAACCGAGGCGGCGGTGCATTAGGGGAACCTCACCCCGGCCCCTTCTCCAAATTCAGGACGTGGGATTTGGAGAAGGGGCGAAAGCCGGTTCGGGATGATCGGTCCCTCTCCAAAATCCGTCGATTTTGGAGAGGGAAGGGGTATAGGGTTTTAGGAACCGCTGGTTTCGGGTTCGCGCAGGAGACGTGGCTCGGCGGGTTTCCATAGAGAGAGCGCGCCCGTGCCGAGTAGTGCGATGCCGACGCTGCACAAAAAGACGATGATGTTATTCTGATTCGGCCCGGCGGTCAGCATGGCGACGACCATCTCGATGATCACGATGATGGCGACCCAACGCCCGGCAGCGCCCAGCGCGTATGAGATCACGGCGACCAGTTCAATGATGCCGACGACGTACACCATGATTTCAGGCGCAGGGATGTTGAGTTGCTGGAAATAACCGGCAATCAACTCCGGGTTGGTGAACTTGTTGAGCATTTGCGGAAAGATGATGACCACCGCAATGGCGCGCAGGATAACCGGCAGCCATCGGGTCAATAACGGCCTGTAGGTCATGGCGATTGATCCTTGTTGGGCTGGTCTGTCTTGTGCGAGCAGGCCAGCAAGAGAAGCAATGGCAGCGATTTTAGCACTTTGGGCGGGCGTCCGCTTCGGTCTGATCCGCTTACACTGGGCATAATGAAAAAGCCCTCCCGGTTGTCGAACACGGGAGGGCTTTGTGTCTGGGCGGCTTATCTTGCCAGCAGATCGAGTTCCGGCTCCTGATCGGCCATGATCTGTTTGAGTTCGATAATCTGATCGCGCAGCATGGCGGCCTTCTCGAATTCCAGCGCCTTGGCGGCGTTCTTCATTTCCGTTTCGAGTTCCTTGATCATGCGGTGTAGTTCGTCCTTGGGCAGCATGGCGGCGCTGACCGTGCCGCTCGTCTCCACCTTCTGCTCTTCGGTGACCATCGCTCTGACCCGGTCGGTCAGGTCGCGTACCTGCTTGACGATGCTGGTCGGCGTGATGCCATGCTCGCGGTTGTACGCTTCCTGAATTGCGCGGCGGCGTTCCGTCTCCTCGATGGCGCGCTTCATGCTGTCGGTCATCGTATCGGCGTAGAGGATCACCTGACCTTCGACGTGGCGCGCGGCGCGACCGATAATCTGGATCAGCGCCTGTTCCGAGCGCAGGAAACCTTCCTTGTCGGCGTCGAGGATGGCGACAAGCGAGACTTCGGGCAGGTCGATGCCTTCGCGCAGCAAGTTGACGCCCACCACGACATCGTAGATGCCCAGACGCAGGTCGCGCAGGATTTCGACGCGCTCGATAGTGTTGATCTCGGCGTGCAGATAGTGCGCGCGGATGCCGAGTTCGTTGATGTAACCGGCCAGTTCTTCGGCCATGCGCTGCGTCAGCGTGGTGATGAAGGCGCGCTGGCCCTTCTTGACGCGCAGCGCCACTTCCTGCAACAAATCTTCGATCTGGCCTTTGGTCGGGCGAACGACGACCTGCGGGTCGAGAATGCCCGTCGGGCGGATGATCTGCTGGACGATGCGCTGGCTTACGCGCTTCTCATATGGCCCCGGCGTCGCGGAGGTATAGATCGTCTGGCCCATGCGCTGTTCGAATTCTTCGAACTTGAGCGGGCGGTTGTCCATCGCGCTCGGCAGGCGGAAGCCGTATTCCACCAGCGTCTGCTTGCGTGTGTGGTCGCCGTTATACATGCCGTGTAGCTGCGGGATCGTCATGTGGCTTTCGTCGATCACCAGCAGGTAGTCATCCGGGAAGTAGTCCACCAGCGTGTACGGCGGGCTGCCGGCGGGCCGCTGATCCAGATGGCGCGAATAGTTTTCGATGCCGCTGCAAAAGCCCATTTCCCGCAGCATTTCAAGGTCGTAGCGTGTCCGCTGTTCGAGGCGCTGCGCTTCCACCAGCTTGCCTTGTGCCTTGAAATAGTTGATCTGCTGTTCCAGCTCCTGCTCGATATCGTGCAGCGCCCGCTGGAGTTTGTCCTGATCAGCGACGAACTGGGTGGCCGGGAAGATGACAATCATGTCGCGTGTCGCCAGAATTTCGCCCGTCAGCGGGTCAAACTCGACAATCCGCTCGATTTCATCGCCGAACAGGCTGATGCGGAAGGCTGCGTCCTCGTAGGGCGGGTAGACTTCCAGCACGTCGCCGCGGGCGCGGAACGTGCCATGCGCCAGATCCATGTCTCCGCGTGTGTACTGAATGGCCACGAGATCGCGCAGGATGGTTTCGCGGCGCATGGTATCGCCGACGCGAATCTGAACCATCGAACGGCCCCACGTTTCCGGGTCGCCCGTACCATAGATGCACGACACCGACGCGACGATCAGCGTGTCTCGCCGCGATAGTAACGACGCTTTAGCCGCGATCCGCAGCCGCTCGATCTGTTCGTTAATGTCGGTTTGTTTCTCGATGAACAGGTCATAGCGCGGTACGTACGACTCCGGCTGGTAGTAGTCGTAGTAGCTGACGTAGTATTCCACCGCGTTCTTGGGGAAGAATTCCTTGAACTCGGCGTACAGTTGCGCCGCCAGCGTCTTATTGTGGGCCAGCACAAGGGTGGGGCGCTGCAATTCCTGTACGACGTGGGCGATGGTGAACGTCTTGCCGGTTCCGGTCGCGCCCAGCAGCGTCTGGTGCTTCAGACCCTGACTGACGCCTTCGACCAGCGCTTCGATCGCTTTTGGCTGGTCTCCAGTCGGCTTGAAATCGGAATGGAGTTCGAAACGGGGCATGGGGTTGCTCGCTTTGCTCTCGAACTGACGTTCGATCTGAGGCAGGTATTATAGCGGAATCGAGGGATGAATACTACGGGCGAGATTGCGCCGGCAATCTGGCGTACATCGCTTTATGCTGTGGCAGCGGAAAGCGTGAAGCAATTACTGCGCCAGTTCGTCCAGCACGCGTTTGGCTGTCAGCCGCGCCGAAATCATGGCGGTCGGTACACCGGTTCCGGGATGGGTGCTGGCGCCGACGAAATACAGATTGTGATAGCGTGGATGCCGGTTGTGAGGGCGCAGGTAACCCAATTGCGTCAGCGTGTGACTCAGGCCGTGGGTTGAACCCATGACGAGGTTATAGCGCTTGCGCCACGAGAGTGGCGTGTAGTTGATCTCGAATTTGAGGTGCGATACGAGGTCGTGAATGCCGGCCAGCTTCAGGCGGCGAAAGACGGCCTGTCGTGCCTGCTCGCGCAGTTCAGGCCAGTTCTGCATTCGTGTTTCGTCGATGTGGCCAACCGGAACGTGGACGATCAGGGTGTCGTGCCCCGCAGGCGCGAGGGCAGGATCGAGCCGCGTTGGAGCGTGGACGTAGATGCTGGGATGCGCCGGGAGGGTTCGTTCGCCGGTAATGCTGTCGAAGTTTTCGCGGTAGTCGTCGACGAGAAACAGCGTGTGAGGGCCAAGTTGCTCATAAGTTTGGTCGAGGCCCCAGAAGAAGCTGATGACCGAGCACGAAAAGGCCTTGCGCGTGTACTGGCGGGCGAGGCCGGCTTCCGGCAGCAGGTTATGGTAGACGTAGGGCAGGTCGGCGTTGGCGATGACGGTGTCCGCCGGTATGAAACGGCCGTCGAGTAGCCTGACGCCGGTGACACGCTCATCGCCGGTTTCAATGCGCGTCACTTCTGCGTCAAAGGCAAATTTGACGCCTGACCGGCGAGCGATATCCATCAGCGCTTCGATTACGCGGTACATGCCGCCGCGCGGGAACCAGACGCCGTGTGCCAGTTCGGTGTACGGCATCATCGAAAAAGTCGCCGGGGCTTCGAACGGGCTGAGACCGAGATAGACATCCTGAAACGTGAACGCAGCCTTCAAACGCGGCTCTGTGAAGAAGGCTTCCATGTGCGCGTAGTGCCGGGTAAACGCTTTCAGGTCGAAAACCAGCGGCACATTTGCGGGTGTGAAGAACTCGGCAGCGTGACGAAAGTCGCGCCCGACCAGCCGCTCCATTGCCAGCCTGTAGTGACGCTCTCCTTCCTCAAGGTAGCGCAGAAAGCCACCGAAACTGCCCGGCTCCAGCCGCTCAAGCTGCTCGTACATTTGTTTGAGGTCGGACGTCAGGTTCAACTCGTCGCCATCGTCGAAGACCAGCCGGTAAGTCGGATCGACACGCTGGAGGTCCAGCGCCTCATGCAACGACGCGCCCAGCGCTTTCAGTTCCGACTCGTAGACGAGGGGCATGACCAGTAGAGTCGGGCCGGTGTCGAGGCAGTGGCCCTGCTCGACCAGACGGTCGCATCGCCCGCCCGGACGCTGGTTCTTTTCGACAACCAGCACATCCAGCCCGCGCTGCGCCAGATGCGCCGCTACAGCGATGCCGCCAATGCCCGCGCCAATCACGATTACCGGCGATGTTTTCAATGTATGTTGCTCCTTCAGCGCGTCGAGCGAGACAGGCTATGTAAGATGGCGCGTAGCGCCGCGCCGGACCGCGTGCTGTCGAGCGTGAAAAACAGGATCATGCCGCCATGTCGAAGCTCGGCGGCGAGGCCGGTTTGGGTGCTGTAATCGGTCCGAAGCCGGAAGCCATCGCGCTCCAGCGCGTCCAGCACGCCGGTGAAACGCGCGATGTAGGCGTATCCGGCGAGGCGGCAGCGGAGATTCGGCACCTGGCGCAGATAACGCTTGCCAGCGCTGAAATAGTCGCGTGCCAACGCAACGCGGCTTTGCGCCCACTGCCGGTATGCCTCATTCTCCAGATCGCAGGGATCGAGGTCATGCGCCAGCAGGAATTCGTGAGGGATATTGAAGTAGCCGGCGGCGATGTCGGCGGCGCTGTCTCTCAGCATGTGGCTGATATGCGCGGCGGTCGCTGCCCGGTAGCGTGTCTGGTTGTGTGGCGTCGGACAATCGTGGCCGATGAAGAAATGCAGCGCTTCGGTGACGGCAGTAGCAAGCCAGCGCGAATAGTCGTTCAGCGCCTGTTGGGACACGACGTGCCAGCGCCGGCGGGCGTCAAAAGACATGACCGCCATCATGTTCACCAGATAGCAGTGGAGTCCGTCAGGCTGGCGGGCATTTCCCGCAATCAGTTCAGACAGTAGGGCTTCTTCGGCAGTCAGGTCGGGCGGCGTCGTTCCGTTACGGCAGGCGTCGAGAATGGCGCGCTGCCGTTCGATAAAGTCGAGACGCTCCTGCGGGGCGGACAGCATTTCGTCCAGCATGTCATCGACCCAGCGAAAATAGGCGTAGGAGCGAAAGGCGTCGGCTACACGGCAGCGGTCGACCAGCAAACGGATGGTATAGTAACTTTGTTTGCTGGCAGCTCTGGTGATACGTTCGGCAAGGTCAGGTTCGCGCTCGCCAGCGC
>QGUR01000173.1 GCA_003242205.1 Chloroflexota bacterium
TTGCGCTCCCCCTGCCTTAGGAGGCCACGCGCCGTGGTATTACGGCGACTGGGAGGCGGTTTTGCGGCGCGAGTGCCGGGCCGATGCCGAGGCTATGTTGCAGGCGCTCAAAGCGCGCATGGAAGCCGGGCGCGGCGCAGCGATAGTGAAGGGCAACGATATCGAGCGCTCGATTGTACTGACGCCGTAGGCACAAGATGCGGCTCAGGGAATGGTGTAGGTAGGCGTATTCCAGCCGCGCGCGCTTAGCTCGCGGGCCTCTACCGGCACGTTGTTCCAGTGAGCCTCGATCCGGCGCGTTTCGCCCGGCAGCAGTGTGAAATGGTTGTCGTCGAAGCGGACGAAACCGCCGGAACCGAGGGCGCGGCGATCTTCCAGCCAGACCCAGAGCGCCGCGTTCTCGCCACGATTTGTGATCGTCAGACGCCAGGCATCCGGCCCGGAAACGGCGCTGATTTCGAGTTCCGTCGCCGGGATGTCGAAAAACGGCGCGAGCGTTTCCCCGCGTGTGAACGGGTAGCGATTGGCCGCGATGATTAGCCCATCGCGATCCCGCAGCAGCAGGTCGAGGAAGAACACGCGGCCTGCGATATTGGCCAGCGGTAACTGGAGCGAAGTCAGCGGCGTAACGCTGTTGGCCACAACATCGACGATTTTCCGCCATTTCGCATAGACAACCCCATCCGGCCCGACGAGGCGCGCGTCCAGAATTGCGCCGTCGAGGCTGCTCGATGAGCTGTTTGCCCAGACCTGGACTTCAAACAGCGCCCGGTTATGCCATGCCATCGTCTCGAAGCTGGCCGAGACGTGAACCGGCGCGTAGGCGCGGGCAACAGCGTAATAAACCGGCTTGGCCTGACCGTAGTAATCCACCGCCGATGTGCAGGCTGCCATGGGATACGGTTCGTTGAACTGCCATGGCAGGCTGCCGCTGTTGCGGTATTTCCGCCGCCGGTTCGCCTCGACCGCGTAGCGCAATCCTTCGGCCTGCATCAGTTGCGTTGCCAAGACAACCGCTGGCACGTCGGGAAGCTCGCCAAAGGCCGCGCGCCAGGTCGGTTCTTTGACCCACCACGCGCCGAGGTGCTCCCAGTACGGGTTTTCCAGCGAGACCGGCCACTGGTGCTCCGGGGCGATGACGGCGTTTAGCGTTTTCAGGTTCGTCACACCTTCGACGCCAAACTCACTGTGAAAAAGCGATGTGCTGCGGTTGTAAAGCGCGTACTGCTGCTCGACGCCCTGATATTCCCACGGGCCATGCACGTCATGCAGCGCCTGCGGATCGCGCTCGATATTGGCGAGTGAATTGCTGAACACGGGCCCGGTCGGCGAGGTGGGCAGCCAGTGACGATCCGGGTCGAGCGCGTGAACCACGTCCCTGAGCGCGCCAAGCAGAGGATGGGAGTCGTCGAGTGGCTGCTCGCCAGCGGCGGTTAGCTCGTTGCCACCGCACCACAGCACTAGTGATGGGTGATTGCGACGCCTCGGAATAATCTGCGTGGCCTCGCTCACCATCATGTCGATGAATTCGGGGGATGTGGGCGGGTTATTGTCGATGCCCGAACTGGACTGGATAAATTCCTGCCAGACCATAATGCCCAGCTCGTCAGCCAGATTGTAGAACGCTTCGGTTTCGATCAGCCCGCCGCCCCAGACGCGCAGCAGGTTCACATGCGCCCGTTTTGCCAGATCGAACAGGTGCGCGAGTTTTTCCTGCCGGGGCACACCATACATGACATCAATCGGGACCCAGTTCCAGCCCTTGATGTACACTTTGCGCCCATTGACCACAAACGTATACGGTCGGGCCTTCGGATCGGCCCCCTCGTTGGGGATCAGCTCAATGCTGCGAACGCCGAAACGCGCCGCGCGCCAGTCGATCGCCGTTTCGGCAAGTGGCTGGTCATCTTCCGGAAGCACGCGTACCTCGATGTCGTACAATGGCTGCTCGCCATAGCCGTTCGGCCACCACAGGCGCGGCCACTCTAGCCGTATCGCGTGTTCGACGGTGGCCACGCCGGGGACGAGTTGCTGGCGCGTGGTCGTATGTCCCACAATTTCACCGTTGAAACGGATGGTTGTTTCAACGCGAACGATCTGCGCGGCGGCGGCGTCAAGCCGTGACATCACGCGCACATCGGCCACGCTGAAATCGGGGGCCAGCAGCGGGCGTACGAATACGTCGTCGACGCGCACCGGCCCGCTGACTTCCAGAACGACATCGTCCCAGATGCCGAGGTGAACCATGCGCGGGCAGAAATCCCACCAATAGGTCATACGGCTTTTGTGGGTCGTCACGCGGCTGGAGCGCCCTACCTGTGGTTGTTCGTGCGGGGCCGGTTCGATCACCACCGCGATCAGGTTGTCGCCGCCGTAGATTAGCCGGTCGCTGACTTCGAACACCGCTGGCGTATACATGCCACGATGCGCGCCGAGACGCTCACCGTTCAGGAAGAACTGCGCCTCATAGTCTACGCCCTCAAACCGGAGCTGGACGCGCTTGCCTCGCAGCGACGCGTCAACAGGGAAGGTCTTCTTGTAGAGCCAAGTGCGCGCCGGAACCCATTCGATGAGCAGGCTGTTGCGTTCGAAATATGGGTCGGGAATCTCGCCTGCCTTCCACAGGTCGTGGTAAACGCTGCCAGGAACGCTCCCTCGACGCCAGAAGCGGGTGTCGCGCGTTTCCGGGTGGAAAGAGTCGCGCCAGTGCCAGTCCTCGCCGTAATAATCCTTAAACCGCCAGTCATCGCCAGCCAGCGAAAGCCGTTCCGGCATCACTCGCTCCATTCAAGCAGATTGGTTTCTACGACGGGTTTTTCCGGATCGTGCGGGATGAAAAAGGTCTTGATCTCGCTCGGAGCAAACCGGGCTTCGATCACGCGGTCGAGCATGGGCAGGCGGATCATTCCCTGTGTCTGCTCGCCGCTGGTTTCATAGGCGCGCACGATGATGCCATCACCTTCTTCGGCCTGCTTGAGCACGGTGACGACGATGTTGTCGGGCTGCACGTCGATGAACGAAGCGGACTGTGGTAGCCTGCCGTCCGGGTGAAAGGTCGCCGCCAGCACAACCGGATGCTGGTTCAGTTCGGCGGCACGCTTGACCGTGCCGGCGGTTTCCCAGCTACCGCTGTGCGCCAGCATGGTATAGCGGAAGCGCTGGATGCCCTGATCGATGAAGGAATAATGCCCATCGGGCTGCAGTTCGGCGGGAATGTGATGCGCGTAGGCCGGGCTGCGAAGCACGGTCAGCCCGATGTCGCGCACGTTGACGTCCATACTGTACTTGCTGTCGTTCAGCAGGCTGAAACCGTACTGGTTGTTGTTATCGCGCGACAGGCCGGACACGTCAATCCAGCTCTGGAACGGCGCTTCCTCGCCGTTGGCGAAGTGTTCAATGTGTCCGTAGGCGATTTCGCGCGTCACGGTCATGAAATGCACGGCAATCGGGAAGCGCAGCTTGAGCATCTTGAGTTGTTCGCGCCAGTCAACGGTCACATGCACGTCAATCTGGTCGCGATCCGGGTACATGGTGAAGTCCTGAACCAGCGATGACGATCCGAAACTGCTGGTCACGCGGATGACCGATTTGGCGGGGCCATGCTCCACCAGCCGGACGCGACTGGCCGTGAACGCGCCGATGACCTTGTCGAATTTGAACGTGTTATGGCTCCACGTATCGGACAGGTCTTCGATGACGACCGGTTTGGCGGCGGGGCCAGCAAAGACTTCTATCTGTTCCTGCTTGTCGAACAGGCTGATGATGTAGCCGGTATCCGGGTCGAATTCCAAGCGGAAGCGGTCGTTTTCGAGCACGTTGTCGCTGGCTTGAACGGCCGGGAACTGCGCCGGGCCGCCTTCCGGCAGCAGGCGATAGGTGCGATAGCCGAGCGCCGGCAGGTCGGCGGTGAAGCTGAGACGCACGCGGCTTGTGATCGTTGTTGACTGCACCTGCTGGAATGGAACCGGCTGGTTGTTGTCATCCACCAGCAAAGCGGAGGGCTGCCAGCGGTTGGTTTCCAGCTCGACATTAACGCGGATGGGCCAGGCGTGGGGGTTGAAAACGACAATCGGGCGCACGCCTTCGGCCTCGTCGATGCGGATGTTCCAGGCAAACGCCTGCGTCGCGTAATTCAGGTTGCGGTCGGCGATGGAGATGGCCTCGCCATAAGCTGCCTGAGCGTCGTCGTAGGCGGCTTCCAGACTGGTGCCGGCCAGAATGTCGTGAAACTGGTTAAACAGCACGCTCTTCCAGGCGCGGTCGAAATCGGAGGGGTAGGGCTGATTTACCACCAGCGCGGCCAGCAGCGACCACTTTTCCGCCGCCAACAGCCGGTTTTCCGCCGTCCGGTTCCAGCGCTTGATGCCGGAATGGGCCGAGTAGCAGCCACTGGCATGGTGCTGCAGGTCGGAATGCACCACCGGAAGCGGCAGCCCTTTGGCCTCGATAGCTTCGAAAAAGGCGTCGGGAGTGCTGAAAACGAGTTCGGGGACGGACGGGTCTTCGTTCAGGCGGTAGATACTTTCGATGTTTTCCTTGGTCGGGCCGCCGCCGTGGTTGCCGACGCCATAGAAGCACATGAACTCGTCGACCGGCGCTTTCATCTCGCCCGCGCAGCGGCGCACATGTTGGTCAAGCTCTTTGCCCCATGACAGATATTCAAACGGGATGCGGAAGGCCAGCACGCGCGAGCCGTCATCGGATTCCCACCAGAACAGCCGGGAAGGCAGGTGCTTTTCGTGCGGCATGGGGCGCAGGAAGGTGTAATACGATATGCCGCTCTTCTTTAGAATTTGTGGCAGCGTCCCGGCGTGGCCGAAGCTGTCGACGTTAAACCCGACTCGGGCGGTCACGCCGAACTTTTTCCGAAAATAGCGCTGGCCGTAAAGACCCTGACGAACGAACGACTCGCCGCTTGGGATATTGCAGTCCGGCTCGATCCACCAGCCGCCGACAATGCCCCAGCGCCCTTCGCGCACGCGCTGTTTGATCTCCTCGAACATGGCAGGATCGGATTTCTCCACCCACTCATAGAACGCGGCGGAGCTGGCGACAAAAACGAAGTCGTCATATTCCTTCATGCGATCGAGCGCGGAGCGGAAGGTCGCCTTGACCTCGTGAAAGCCTTCCTGCCATTGCCATAGCCACACCGGATCGATGTGTGCGTTGCCGATCATGTGCAGTCGTCGCTTCGTCATTGGGTCTCCATCCGTTCACGGGTTGTTTGCGCGCGGGTTCTGATGTGCGAAACCAGCGCCTCGGCCTGCTGTCCGAAGCGATAACCATCGACCGTGATATCGGCGGCGATGCGCGCGCGTCGTTGGCTGAAATCGTCGGGCGGTGTGGCGACAAACGTCACCGTGCGCGTGCCGCGCGCCGGGATGCTCGCCGCCAGCAGGTCATCACGTCTGGCCTGAATGTCGCTGTCCGCCGGTTCAAGCGCGTGGACATGCCATCCCGCAGGCACGACCAGTTGCACCAGCGCCTCGGCAGGATGGGCGAAAGGATTTCGCACTTCCACCTGGAAGGGGATCGGCTCGTTGCGCTCGATCTCGACGTAGTATGGCGTGAGGGTTGCAAGGAAATCCTCTGTGCCCAGATTCGGCGTCTGCGGCAGTAGCTCGCGGTGCAGGTCTTGCAGCGCCGCGCCCATAGCCGTGATCCGGTCGAGGTACTGTCGCGTCACCCACAGAGGTTCCCAGTGGCCGGTCAGCAGCACGTCGGGACGCAGTCGCTTGTAGAGAGCTGCGCTGCGAACGTAATCGTCTGCCTGGAAGCGGTTGCTGTAAACGTAGTTCAGTTCCAGCCCGGACGCCCCCTGATACTGATCGCCTGTCGCCAGAACACGATAGCCGTCAACCTCGAACGCGATGGCGACGGCATAGCGCGTGTGGCCCGGCAGGGCATAGAGCGTCAGCGTGTATTCCTCCCACTGGATGGGCGTTTCCAGTGGCAGCCGGCGATCTACCCTGATCGGGTCGTACCACAGGCAGGGCAGGTCGTAATGGTTCGGGTTTTCCAGAATATCGGCGAACAGATCGGCCGCCCAGACTTGCGCGCCTTCGGCCTGACGCAGCAGGTTAAAACCTGCGACATGATCGTCGTGGAAGTGGGTCGGAATGACGACGTCGATCGACGTGACGCCGAACTGCTGCCTGAGCGCCGGAAGCGTGTACAACCACGGGCGGCGCGAGGCGCGGTCGGTTCCGGCGGGCAAGCCCATGATGAAGTCATATCCGTAGTCGATGAGGAGCGCCTTGCCGCTTTCCGACAACAGGACGTAGCTTTTTGCGATGGATGTCCTGTTCATCAGCAGGTGCGGCGAAAGCTGCTCGTAGGGCTGCTCGCGCAGCGAGTACAGATTCTTGTACTGGCCGCGCAACTGGAGCAGCTTCCACAGCCGCGATACCAGCAGGTCAATCGCGGCCTGCGGTTCGCCCATCACCTCACCGTGCGAGGGCAGCAACAGGTCGGGTTCGCGTTCGGCCAGATCGAGAAGCGAAGCGATGGTCATGGGGATGCCTTCGGCGCCGTTATAGGACCACTGCGTCGCCGCCAGACTCCACAACTTGCCCGGCGCGGCGATCAGGTCGCCGGTGAAGGCCAGACGCTGCCCGTGTAGTTCGAGCCACAGCGTAATCGAGCCCGGCGTATGCCCCGGCGTGGGCAGCACGCGAAAGCGCAGCCCGCCGAGTTCGTACGTCGCGTAGTCTTCCAGCGTGCCGTGGACTGGCACAGGTTCGAGCAGCGAGAAACGGTCCTGGCGGCTGTTGTAGTTGTTGGCAATCGCGCGCGCCTGCCAGTGCGCGTCGACGCTGTGGAACAGATCCTGCTCGGTGTGCGGGACCCAGATGCGAATGCCATGATCGACCGCGAGTTGCAATCCCTGACACTGATCTCGGTGGTGATGCGTGATCAGCACGTCGCTAACGCGGTCAACGTCGATTTCAGCGAGATGTTGCAGCACGTCGCCTGTGCCGAAATCGATCAGCACCGCCCGGCGACCATTGCGGATTACATAGACGTTGCAGGTGTCCTGAAACACGAAGACGTCGGTGAGGAGTTGTCGCATTGAGGTCTTTTCCTCTGGAGCTGCCATGCCAACTGTTGTGCAGGAACCCGGATATTCGTTTCCGTCGTTGCCGGCGTGATGTTCAGACTTCTTGCTTTGCATTACTGGTCTTAAGGTCAGCTAACGGGAAGCGTGACCAGCTTTCCCGGATGAGTTCGTAATCCGATGCTTCCAGCGGTTCGCGCGTGCGGTCGATGTGCGTCGAGTAATAGAGCGATGGGACGCCGAGTTCCGTCTGGACGGCCAGATAGTCGCGCCATGACTGCCGGTCCGTTACCGGCCAGTTATCGGTGTCGATGATGGCATGGGGCAGGGCAATCGTCGCCACGCGGGCGCGATGGCGCATGGCGCGTACGACATCCTGACCGACGTTGATGTCATTCAACCGGATCATATCGACCATGTCCGCAAGGTACGGGTGTGGCGTGTGCGCCATGATGAGCGCATCCGGCTTGACCAGCTTCGCCTCGGAGTAGAGGATATCGAGGTAACGCTTCATCAGTTCCAGCCCCCAGACCCGGCCAAAGCTACGCAGGCCCGGTCCGCTGGGGATGCGGGCGCTGAAGTCGATTTTGAAGCCGTCGGCGTTGTAACCATCGGTGGACAGCATCCGGCGCACCGCTGCGCGCAAACGCCGTTCATAAGCCGGGTTCGTCGGGTCGACCGCCACCGCGCCGCCGCCCTGATGCGTGACGCACTCTTCGACCGGCACGCCTTCCGGGTCCCATGCTTTTAGCCACAGCAGCACGCGCCGCCCGGCCTGATGCTGGCGCTCAATAAACCCGCGCAGGTCCGGCCATTTCGTCTCGTCCACCAGATTTTCGCCGTAGGTCGCCTGCCATTTGTCGTCCAGCACCACGATGCCGGGCTGTAGCCTGTTTTCCTCCAGTGCTTCCAGAAAGCGCTCGTAATGCATCTGCCGCGCGTAGTCCGGGGCTTTACCGCCGTCAAGCTCGGCCAGATAGCATTGCGAACCCCAGCCGCAGAAGATCGGCGTGCGCCACCACGCGGGCGTTTCTTCGCGCTGCACGGTCGGGGCGAAACCGGCTGCCTTCAACGCGCTGACATGCGCGGCCAACGCCTGATATTCGTCTGCCGCAAAATCGAAACCGATGGCCGGCAGAACGTAGCGCCCGCGAACTTGCGTATGCCCTTCATACGATAGGGACAGGTAAAACGCTTTCAGGCTGCCGTGATAGTGATACTCGCTGAACAGGTTTTCGCCCGGACGCGCCTCGACGCCGAGCGCCAGCCAGCCGTTGCCATAATCACCCGCGAAGCAGAATGGCGGCGGCGTGAAGAACCAGTCGCCTTTAGCCGGAAGCGGGACGCCCATCAGGTCGATTTTGGTTGTGCTGCCCGGATGGTGATGGAAAACCTCCGGCACATTCGGCTCCGGGTTAAAGACCTGCCGGAATTCCTGTCCCGACCAGAAGAAGCCGGAACTCCAGCGCAGGCTGGCCGAATAGTAGCCGCCAAAATAGAGCGCTTCCGCCAGCTCCGCATGGCCTTCGACTTCAACGGTATAGGTAAAGCGGTCGGGGAAGCAGCTAAAGCGGTACAGCTTCGACGCCCACGCCGTGCTGTTCGCGGCGACGCAGGCTTCCATGCCGCCCGGAATATCTCGGAAAATCCATTCACCCGCTTCGTAGGTTTCATCGCGCCCGTTTAACGGATGCACGCTGGAGAAGACGAACAGTTCCGTGATGAGGTCGCCGCCGGAGGAAAAGACCCGGACGAAAGGCCGGTCGCCGCAAAAGACAAGGCTGTAGGCGCTGCCCGTCATGACGACATTGTCATTCTGCGTTGTGAGGTTCAAGACGTTTATCCCGTGTGACATGCAGTGGCCGCCCCAAGAAGCGTTTCGGGGAATGCGGCCATAACAAGTTTTCAACAACTCGACGGAAAAAGTATCGGGGGGATTGCTCAAACTGTGAGCGTGGGCGCGCGTTCGTTTGTTGCCTCACGTACAACAATTACGCTTCAATGTTTATGTCTTAATTTTACCACCGATCTTTCCCCGTGTTAATACAGATTGTGCCGGGCTAAACACGTGCCGGGCGCAGTGTTACCCCAATGACATGACAATGCTCGCGTTTAGCCCTTCAGGCCGGTTGTCGCGATACCCTCCAGAAAATACCGTTGCCCCAGGAAGAAGATGATGATCATCGGAAGCGTGACGATGACGCTGGCCGCCATCACGACTTCCCATTCCATCTCGCCGCCCTGCCCGAACCGGTCGAGAATGGTCTTCAGGCCGAGCGGAAGGGTATACAACTGTGGGCTTCGCAGATAAATCAGCGGCTTAACAGGGTT
>QGUR01000174.1 GCA_003242205.1 Chloroflexota bacterium
CGGCCATCGAGCGCGACGTGCGCCGCACGCTGACCGAACTGGCGGAACAGCATGCCATCAACGTGTTTGCGACCAACCTGCGCGGCCTGCTGCTGCAACCGCCGCTGGCGGGCCATGTCGTGCTCGGCATTGATCCGGGTTACCGCACAGGCTGCAAGATCGCCGTGATCGACCCGACCGGCAAGGTGCTGGATACCGCGACGATTTACCCGCACAAGCCGCAAAGTCAGTGGGCGGAAGCGCTGCGCACGCTGGCGGCGCTGGTGACGCGCCACCGGGTGACGCTCATCAGCATCGGCAACGGCACGGCCTCGCGCGAGACGGAACAGCTTGTCGCCGAGCTGACGCGCAGGCTGGACGGCGTGGTTTATCTGCTCGTCAACGAGGCCGGGGCCAGCGTCTACAGCGCCAGCCCGCTGGCCCGGCAGGAGTTGCCCGATCTCGATGTATCGCTGCGCGGCGCGGTTTCGATTGCGCGGCGGGCGCTCGACCCGCTGGCCGAACTGGTGAAGATCGACCCGAAGTCCATCGGCGTTGGCCTGTACCAGCACGACGTTGATCAGAAGGCGCTGAGCGCAGCGTTGGACGCGGTCGTCGAATCGGTGGTCAATTACGTCGGCGTCGATGTCAATACGGCGTCTCCGGCGCTGCTGGAACACGTCGCCGGAATCGGGCCGAAACTGGCCGAGAAAATCGTCGCCTATCGGGATGAAAAGGGCGCGTTCAAAAATCGCAAGGCGTTGCTGAAAGTCCCGACGCTGGGGCCAAAGGCGTTCGAGCAGGCGGCGGGCTTCCTGCGCGTGCGAGGCGGCGACAATCCGCTCGACGCCAGTGCCATCCACCCGGAAAGCTACCCGATTGCTGAGGCAGTCCTGAAGAAAGCCGGCATTCAGGCATCGTCGCCGCCCGGACAGCGAGAGCGGGCGCTGGCGGCCCTGCGCGCGGCCCAGCCGCTGGAACAACTGGCGGCTGAATTGGGGACCGGCGTGCCTACGCTGGCCGACATTTTTGAACAACTGGCGCGACCGGGGCGTGACCCGCGCGAGGAAGCACCGGCTCCGCTGCTGCGCTCGGACGTGCTGTCGATGGACGACCTGCGAACCGGTATGCGCCTGAGCGGTACGGTGCGTAACGTGGTCGATTTCGGCGCGTTTCTCGATATCGGCGTCAAGCAGGACGGCCTGCTACACCGCAGCCAGATCCCGCGCGGCGTGACGCTGGCGGTTGGCGATGTGCTGGAAGTCGAAATCCTGAGCGTCGATCAGGATCGCGGTCGCATCGGGCTTGGCTGGGTGGACGGCTAGCAGGCGGCATTACGGGCACACTCTCTGTGGAGAAAACAATCAGAGGAAGGAAGTAAAACCGTCACAGCGCCTCGGCGGCGAGCAGGATTCGCGCGGCGGACGTCCGGTAGAAGCGATAGCGCCCGCCATGTTTCATCGCCAGAAACACCGGTTTTGCCACGCTAAACTCCTCGTCGTCGAGCGTGACGATGTAGTTTGCAACCCGCCCGGTGACGCGTACGGTATGGCGCAGTGTGCCGGCGCGCACCAGCACCTCGCCGCTGTCGATATCCGCGCTCAGGCGCAGCCAGTTCCGCAGCAGCACGCCGGCGATGGCCGCGTTACAGACGGTGATGGCGACGCCGATAAAAGTCAGGATCGGCGCGGCATTGCGCTGGCCGAAATAAAGCGCGAGCGCGGCGACGAAGCTGACACTCAGGATGATGCCGATGCCAATCCAGATCGACCGCCGCCGGAGCCGCCGCAGCCGGTCGATCTGGCGCGCGCTCAGCCGCCCGCCGCGATTGGTTTCGAGATCATCCAGCGTGAAGTTAAGCAGCGGCATCAGCCGCTCGGTGAGGTCTGTTGCCATTCACTACCCTCGCTCGCAGGGAAAAACGTCCCCGCCATTATAGCCGACCGCCGTCGCTGTGGGGCGGCGCAACGCACCGTGCCGCCTGCAAGTCAACTATGCTATGCTTAGCGCGTGCGCTTCCGGGCGCAACAGTCAATGAGGGCGAATCGGTTTGGCTCAAACGGAACTCAAAACGGCCCGCGTCGGAACGCCGGGCGAAGATGCTGCCGAACTGGCCACCGTGGCCGCGCAGGCAGAAACCAATGCCGGTGTAGCGCGCGCGACGGGCGTGCTGGCGCTGGGCAATATCGCCAGCCGCGTGCTCGGCCTTGCGCGTGAAATCGTGCTGTCCAACCTCTTTGGCGCGTCCGGCGCGGTCGGCGCGCTACGCGTGGCGACTGCCGTGCCGCTGGCGTTCTACGACCTGCTCATCGGCGGCCATGTCAACAGCGCGATCATCCCCGTGCTCAGCGAGATCGTCACGCGCGATGGCCAGAAGGCTCTTTGGCAGCTTGTTTCGGTCCTGTTCAGTCTGGTCACGGCGGCGCTGGCCGTGCTGGTGCTGGCGCTGGAAATGTTCGCCCCTCAGGTGGTACTGGTGGCCGGCGGCGCGGGCTTCGACCCGCAGACTCAGGCGCTTGCCGCCGACCTGCTGCGGCTGACCGCTCCGGCGCTGCTGTTCATGAGCCTGTTCGCCGTGCTCAGCGGCACGCTCTACGCGCTGCGGGTGTTCACGTGGCCGGCCTTCGCGGGCGCGGCTTTCAACGCCAGTATCGTGCTGGTGATGGTGCTGTTCGCCCCGCCGCCGGTGCTGTCGCCGGTTCTCAACGGCCTGTCCGTCGAGTGGAGCATGGTGCGCCCCGCGCATGGTATCACCGTGGCCGCCGCCGGCTGGCTCGTCGGTTCGCTGGTCCAGCTCGTCTTGCAGTTTCCCGGCATGAAAGACGCGCGGCTGCGTTTCACCCGGCATTGGAACCATCCGGCCATTCGACAAATTGCGAAGCTGTACGCGCCGGTCATGTTTTCGCTGGTGATGGATACGCTCATCATTCGCCCTTTCAGCTACACACTGGCCGGGCAGACGGGCGAGCGCAGCATCGGCCACATGACCTACGCGACCACGCTGATCCAGTTTCCGCACGGGCTGGTGGCGACCGCGATCAGCATCGCCATTCTGCCGACCCTCTCGCGGCAGGTGGCGGCGATTTCGACCGACGGCAACCGCCCGTTCAAGGATACGCTCGGCCTCGGCCTGCGGCTGGCGGCGACGCTGATCCTGCCGGCTACAGTTGGCCTGTTTGTGCTGGCGACGCCGATCGTGACGCTGCTGTTCGAGCATGGCATGTTTCTGGCGCACGATACCGTGATGACCGTGCAGGCGTTGCGGCTGTATCTGATCGGCCTGCCCTTTGCCGCGCTCGATCTGCTGCTGGTGTACGCTTTTTATGCCCGCCAGGACACGCTGACGCCCGCGCTGGTCGGCCTCGTCAGCTTGCTGGTGTATATGGTCGTTGCCATTCTGCTGCTGCCGGGCATTGGCCTGTTCAGCCTCATGGTGGCCGACAGCGCCAAGCACGTCGTCCATGCGTCGCTGTCGGCGTTTCTGCTTAACCGCCGTGTCGGCGGGCTGGGCAGGCAGCGCCTGCTGCTGACGTTTGTCAAAACCGGCCTGGCCGCGCTCATCATGGGCGTGGTCGCGCATTTCGTGACCGGGGAATTGCTGCGTCTGTTCCCTTCGGCCAGTCTGGCGCACGAGTTGGCGGTTGTGCTGCTGGCCGGCGGTGTCAGCGTGGTTGTTTTCCTCGGCGCGGCGACGGTATTACGCATAGAGGAACTGGCGTGGCTGGGCGGCATGTTGCGCCAGCGCCTGTTCCGTTAGGTGGAAATGAATACGCCGTCGAGCGTATGAGAAACAGTTTAGCATTTGCGCCTCGTGCGAGAGCCTGATGTTACTATGTGTCTGGATGCATACTTGAGGCGCACTGCGGGTCCAATGCGGGCCGTCGTCGTTGAAACAGATGAAGAGGTCGATTTTCATTGTCATGCTGCTTGGCCTGGCTGCGTGCCAAGCGCTCGGTGGCGCAATTTCACCAACTCCAACTTCCGCGCTACCGACTCCAAGTCCAACGCCTGAAGAATGGTCGCATGTCGAAGCCGAGGGAGTGCGGTTAAGCTTGCGCACGCCTGCCGGCTGGCAGTCGATTGCCAATGATTACGGCATTCTGCTGGCTCAGCATGCCGACTTTTACGCTGCCGGGACATCCAACGACATGCTGGTTTACGTCTTCGTGCCGGCGATGGACAAGATGGAGATCGGCGAACTCAATCACGATGAGAATATCGCCTGGGAAGTGCTCAATCACGTCACCAAAATGCCTTCGCTGGTGGGCAATTCGAGCGTCAGTCGCACCGTGCCGGTGAAGATCGGCGATCAGGACGGCGCGTACTATCTTCTAAGCGACGCCGCGGGCAACCGTGTGCTGGTGCTGGCGGTCAAGGTTCCGGCGGCGGACAAGCTCATCATCTGCAATATCAGCACGTCGGACGAGCATGTGAGCCGGATTCGTGAAGTGCTGCCGATGGTGTTCGAGAATCTCAGCGTTAACGGCGAACCGTTGGAGCCGCTGCCGCTGGACTGGCTGCCGGAGCCGCTCGAATTTCCGGTTTACGAAACTTCCGGTATTGACGACTCCTGAGCGCGCCGGCGCTCCCGGCCAGATTCTCCGCACTTCAAAAGCGATCATGAAACCGGCAACTGCCGGCAGCGCGATGGGCGGCTTGCCGGTGGCTGGCCTATGATTGAGGGCGTGGCGACCGCGCCGCGCCTCGACCGTGATAGAATAAGCAGCACAGGCAATTTCATAGAGCGAACTTCGAGGCTGGAGCCAGATGGCGACGATTACTTCGACAGGACAGGATTACAGGCCGGGTATAAACCCGTGGCTTATTCGCCTGCCGATCCTCGTGACTTCCGGTATATTGCTACTCGCCCTTATTCTGGCGACTCTGATCGGCCTGTTTCAGCTTCGTTTCCACGCGCGAATCGTTCCCGGTGTGTCGGCGCTGGGCGTCAGTCTGGCGGGCATGTCGCCCGGTTAAGCGCGGGGCCGCCTTTATGCCCCCTTTTCCTATGACGAGGACGCGGTTTTCACCTTCAGCGATGGCCCTGATTTCTGGCAATTCACCGCCGGAGAGTTGGGCGTGCGCTTCGACGCGGAGCTGACCGTCGCCGAAGCGTTCGCCGCCGGGCATTCAGGCAACCTCGCCTACGATCTGGTTGATCAGGCGCTCGTCTGGCTGAACGGCTACAACGTCGCGCCGGTCGTGCAGTACGACCAGAACGTGGCCGTCGAAAAGCTGATGACGATTGCCGAGCAGATCAACCGCGCGCCGCGTGATGCCACGCTGACCATCGAAGGCACGAATGTTTCGTGGACGCCAAGCCAGACCGGCCGCACGGTCGATATTCTGGCGACGCTTGAGGGTCTGGAAAACATCATTCGTTCGCTGGACAGCGGGGCCGAAGTGCCGCTGGTGATCCGGGAAACACCGCCGCGCATCGTCGATGCCGAACGGGCGGCGCGCAAGGCGCAGATCGCGCTTTCCAGCCCGGTGACGCTGATCGCCCGTGACGAAAGCGGGCAGGCGTTGGGGCCGTGGACGGCCAGCCAGTCGCAGATCGCGCAGATCCTCAAGCCGGAACTGGTGGCCCATCCCGAAGGCGGTTACGCCTATGACATCAGCCTCGATATGAACGTTTTCAGCGGCTTCCTCGAGACGCTGGCTCCGGGCCTGCTGCGCGCGCCTCAGGATGCGCGTTTCAGCTTCAATCCTGAGCTGCGCCAGCTTCAGGTGATCCAGCCGTCCGTACCGGGGCGGGCGCTGAACATCCCCCAGACTCTGGCGCGTATGGAGGCGGCAGTCTTTCTGGAGGGCGAACGCACCGCCGAGATGGCGTTCGACTATGAACTCCCGCGTTTCCACGACGGCGTCACGGCGGCGGAACTCGGCATTACCGAACTGGTGAGCCAGGCAACGACCTATTACAGCGGTTCGACGCAGCCGCGCCGCGATAACATCGCTCAGGCGGCCAGCCGGTTCAACGGCATCATCATCCCGCCAGGAGAAGAATTCTCGTTCAATGAATGGATAGGCGACATCACGCCGGAGGCCGGGTTTGTCGAAGGCAAGGTGATCGTCGGCGGGCGCACCATCGACGGTGTAGGTGGCGGCGTGTGTCAGGTAAGCACGACGGCCTTTCAGGCTGCGTTTTACGCCGGCTTCCCCATTCTTGAACGCTACGCGCACGGCTATCAGGTCAGTTACTACAACGCGGGTGAAGGCCCCGGCATGGACGCGGCCATCTACACGCCCGATCTCGATTTCCGCTTCCTGAACGACACGCCTTACCACCTGCTGATCGAAACGTCTGTTTACCCCGGTAACGACGCGATACAGTTCCGTTTTTACAGCACCAATCCCGGCCGCCGCGTGATCAAGGAAGGGCCGGTGATCGAGAACGTGCGGCCCCCCGCGCCGACGGTCTACGAGCCGAACCCGAACCTGCAACCCGGCCAGTCGCTGCAGGTGGACTGGGCTGCCGAGGGTAAGGACGTGCGCGTGACGCGCGTTATTGTCGATAACAACGGCAACGAACTGCGCCGGGATGTGTTCGTAAGCCATTACCAGCCGTGGGGCGCGATCATTCAAGTGCATCCGAGCGCGATGCCGAACGCGTAAACCGGGTTACAACGCGCGAACAATAATGAAGAAGCGCCCGTACGGGCGCTTCTTCATAACCTTGGCCGCAAGAACGGCGTATAAAATGGGTATTGAGAAAATTGCACCAAGGCGGGAGTAATCATGGTTTCGAACTGGTCGCGGGTCATCAGCACGATCTTTGTCTGGCTCATGGGCGTCACCATCATCCACACCACCAGGCAACCGTTCGGCGGCGGATTCGAAACCGTGATGATTGTCGCGATGGTTATCGCCGGCCTGATACTGAGCACGCGCTGGATCTGGCTCAGTGGCACGCATGTGGTGACGACGGAAAAACTCGCCGAGAAGGGCAAGCGCGGCGCTTCCGACCGCGTCAGCCGGCTGGTCGAGAGCCTCTCCGATGAGGAGCTTGCCCACTTGCGCGCCCGGCTGTCCGAGCAGGAGCGTATGGTTCCGCTGGAAGATTTGCTGCACCAGCGGCGGTAGCTGGCCTTAACGGCTGTTCGCCATCAGGCTGAAAATGGCCGCCCGGTGCTCCAGCGGCACGAAATGCCCGATCTGCGGCAGAACGTGGAGCGTGCAGTCTGGAATGTGCCGGGCCAGATAGTACGCCGCCTCGATCGGGATCGTTGTGTCGGCATTTCCATGCCAGACGTGAACTTCGGCTTCGATGTCCTCTAAAACAAAGCCCCATGGACGGGTATAGCACAGCAGCCAGTCGTACACATCACCTTCGACGCCATTGCGAAACGCTTCCAGCGTGGTCGTAACGAAGAAGTCTAGCAGCGTCTCGCGCTCGGCTGCGGGTATTTCCGCCAAGGCGGAAGCGAATGCCTGAGCCGGGTTTTCGCGTACCTGCTTGAGAAATGCGCCGGTTTCGGCTTCGAGCTCGCTTGCGGTTGGCGGTTTCTTCGCTGGCCTGAGCGCGCCGAACGGCGCGGGGCCGCTGACGATAGCGCTTTTGTGCAGCCGGTGCGGGATTTTGTACGCACAGGCGGCGGCGTAAGCTCCGCCTCTCGATACGCCGATGATGCCAAATTTGTCCACGCCAAGCGCGTCGGCCAGTGCCTCGACATCGTCCGGCCAGTCGAGTAGGGTTCGGTTGGGCTGGAAACTGGACTGGCTGATGCCCGGACGTGCCGGAACGATCAGGCGCAGGCCATGTTGTTGTGCCAGCTCGATCTCGGCGCGCGGCAGCAGGTGCGACATACTGCCGCCATGGCAGTAGATGACCGGCGCACCGCCGGGTGATCCATAGTCTCCATAGACGAGCGTGCGCCCGTCTCTGAGTTGGATGTGCCTCGATTCCATGAGGTATCCCGGTTCCAAAGGGCAAGGGCCTGATTTTAAACCGTGCTCCGGCGCTTTCCACCGGGGCAGCAAAAACGGCGCGCAGCCATAGACCACGCGCCGTTGTGCATCGCCTCTGTCTATCGCTGTCACGACGTTGGGGAAATGTCGCCTTCCAGATCTTTCACGTCTTCCTGCGTTGTACCGATCCAGCCGGGCGGGTCGCTGGCCGGGAACGACTCTTCCGAGGCCTCGCTCACCAGACTTCGCTCGCGTTCGACGTCCAGCGTTTTCAGATAAGCCTGATCAGTTTTCGCCGCCATGATGAAGTCGTTCTTGTGCAGACCGTTAATCGTGTGGGTGTACCACTCGACTTCGACTTCGCTATAGCGAAGCGTCATTGTCGGGTGGTGGTTGGCAGCTTCCGCCAGCCGTGCCACCTCATTAACGAAGTAGACGCCTTCGAGATACGAGGGGAACTCGAAAACGCGTCGCAAGCGCTTCACGCCACCCTCGTCATGCGTTTCCCACATCGGGGTGTCAGCCCAGAATTGCTTGATTTCCTCATCGGTTAGAGGTTGTGTGGCTTTGTCGCAGGGTTTGCACTGCAGTTGTGCCAGACCGGTCATGATGCCCTCCTTGATGTATATTTAGATTGTAATAAATTGGCCAGTGCGGGTCAACAGGCGCAGGTTAGAGGGCATAGAGAAACGGATAGGCCGCAGTTTAATGTTCCGCTGTGGCCATCCAGCACAGGCGCGCGGCCAGTACGGGCGGAATCTCGCTGAATTTGGCCCATGCGCGCGCTTTTTCCGGGTCGTCCGTTGCCGGGAAAACAGGTTCTTCGAGGCCGTTAAGCGCAAATCCGGCGCGAAAACAGCGCCCGAGGAGGTCGGACAGCGAGCGGTGGAAATAGTGCTGCGGCTTTGGCTGGCCGACGATTGCCAGCCCGACGTGGGTGACAGGCGTATGATACTGGTTGACTTTGACGGAGTGGATTGTGCGTAGCACGCCGCCTTCATCCGTTTCTTCGGTCACTCGTGTCAACCCGGCGGAGTTGAAACAGGGATGCATGAGGGTAAAGACGAATCGCCCGCCGGGTTTCAGCAGTTTGCCGAGTGCTGCAAACAGCGGGTCAATCACGGGCATGTCCATGATTGCCATATTGCAGACGGCGGCGTCGAATCGGCCTTCACCCAGCGCCAGCAGCGCCTCGTAGTCGGCGGCGTCGATGACATGGTAGGTCACGTTGCCGCTGCCGCTCACCGGGCGCGACTTCGCAATTTCGATCATGGCGTCGCTAACGTCGGTGGCGACGACGTTGACGCCCTGCGCCGCCATCCGGCGCGAAAAGATGCCATTGCCACAGGCGATTTCAAGCACAGTCCATCCCGGTTGAAGTTCCAGCAGGCGTTCGGCGGACGGCGCGACCAGCCATTGAAAAAAGTCGTTGCCGGCCTCGCCCATTTTCTCATCCCAGAAGGCCGCGTTCTCGCTCCAGATATCGCGGACTTCAT
>QGUR01000478.1 GCA_003242205.1 Chloroflexota bacterium
AACAGGCCCGTGGTCGCGTGTTTAAAGTCCTGTTGTTTTTCCACCTCCACGTGCTCTGGCGCGAGTGCTATGTCACGATGGCCATGTGCATGGAGCATACCGATACCTTGCGCTTTGGCCCGTGTGTGACGAACCCCGGTGTGCGCGACTGGTCGGTCGCCGCAAGCCTGTTCGCCACGCTGGCGCTGCAAAGCGGCGGTCGTATCGACATGGGTGTGGGACGCGGCGACAGTTCCCGCCGTGTGCTGGGACGCAAACCGCTGACGGTCGACACGATGGTCGAGTTCGCCGCCGCCGTCAAAGCGATGGTGCGCGGCGAGTGCGTCAAGTACGACGAGCATCTGGCCGAAGTCCAGTTTCCGTGGGCCAACGGCTACGAGCTGCCCGTCTGGTTCGCGGCTTATGGCCCCAAGGCGCTGCAAGCGGCGGGCCGCCACGCCGAGGGTCTGATCCTGCAAATCGCCGATCCCTGGCTGGTGAAGTGGTTTACCGATCAGGCTATCGAAGCCGGGAAAGCAGCAGGCCGCGATATGTCGAATTTCAAGGTCATGTCGGCTGCGCCCGTGTGGGTTGGCGACATGGAAACGGCGCGCGCGCAGACACGCTGGTTCCCCGCCATGGTCGGCAACCATGTGGCCGATCTGGTGGAGCGCTATGGCCGCGAGGGCGACAACATTCCCAAGCGCCTGACCGACTACATCGAAGGCCGCAAGGGCTATGATTATCGCCACCACGCCGACAAGGACGCCGACCATCTCGACTTCATCACCGACGACATCATCGATAACTTCGGCGTGCTCGGAGATGTCGAGGCTCATGTCGCCAAACTGAAGGAACTGGAAGCGATTGGCGTGACGCAATTCAACATTTACCTGATGTGCGGCGAGGAAGAGCGGATTCTCGCCGAATACGCCGAGCACGTGCTGCCGCACTTCCAGTAAGCCCTATAGCCCTTACCGCGTCCCTGCGCCTCGAACGCGTCGCCGGGCGAGGGAGTGAGAGTAAGGGCTTCCAACAACAGGCAGCTTTAGGCGCATCATCTTCAAAAGGAGTTTCTTTACGATGGGTACGCTGTTTAAGAACGGAACCGTCATCACCGCCGCCGATATGTTCCCGGCCGATGTGCTGGTGGAAGGCGAAACGATCAGCCTCATCGGTCGCAACATCGACAGCACCGGCCATGAAGTCGTCGACTGTACCGGCAAATACCTGATGCCGGGCGGCATCGACGTCCACACGCATCTCGACCTCGCTTTTGGCGGCACTTACAGCAACGACGACTTCGATGTTGGCCACATGGCGGCGGCCTTCGGCGGCACGACAACGCATATCGACTTCGCCATGCAGCCGAAGAACGGCACGCTGCACGACGCGCTCGATATCTGGCGCGCCAAGGCGGCCCCGGCGCAGATCGACTACAGCTTTCACGTCGGCATCACCAACCTGACCGACGAGGTCATGAAGGAAATCCCGTCGCTGGTGGACGAAGGCGTGACCAGCCTGAAGCTCTTTATGGCCTATAAGAACGTCTTTCAGATCGACGACTCGACGCTCTTCCGGGCCATGACGCAGGCCGCCAAACACGGCATGCTCATCATGGTTCATGCCGAAAACGGCGACGTCGAAGCGACGCTCACGCCACAGTTGCTGGCCGAAGGCAAGACCGCGCCGGTCTACCACGCCGCATCCCGCCCGCCCGAAATCGAAGGCGAGGCGACCAACCGCGCCGTCACGATGGCGGGGCTGACCAACTGCCCGCTGTACGTCGTGCATATGACCTGCGAACCGGCGATTGAAGCGCTGCGTCGTGGCCGCGCCAAAGGCTATCCCGTAATGGGCGAAACCTGCGTCCAGTACTTCTTCCTGACGGTCGAAGAACACCTCGGCGCGCCGGGCTTCGAGGGCGCGAAGTTCGTCTGTTCGCCGCCCATCCGGTCGAGCCACGATCACGAAGTCCTGTGGCAGGCGGTGCGTGACGGCACGTTGCAGGTGGTCAGCACCGACCACTGCGATTTCTGGTATGAGGGTGGCGTCGGCCCGTGGCAGGAATGGGCCGAGGCGCACAACGGCGGCAACTGGGCCGAATATGAGCGTCAGGACCCGTCCTATCGCCGTCCGGGCAAGGAGCTTGGCAAGGGCAATTTCGCCAAGATTCCCAACGGCATGCCCGGCCTCGAAGACCGCATGATGGTCATGTGGCACGCGGGCGTCAACGGCGGTCGCATTTCCCCGTCTCGCTTCGTCGAACTCAACTCGACCAACCCGGCCAAGATCTTCGGCATGTATCCCCGGAAGGGCACGATTGCCATCGGCTCCGACGCCGATATTCTCGTCTGGGATCCGGAAAAGACGCACATCATCAGCGCGGAAACCGACCACCACGCCGTGACATAAAAAGCTAAGCAGGGCAGGAACATATCG
>QGUR01000175.1 GCA_003242205.1 Chloroflexota bacterium
TAATGTGTTAAAGAGACAGGTACAGGCCGTGGGTTCGGCCAGCGCCGCCTGTTCCAGCGCCAGTTCGTCCGGTATGGCGATAACGGCGTCGGCGCGCACCGCGACATATTCGGCGTTGCTGCCGGGCAGGTGCGCGCTTAGCAGCCGGCGCTGCGGGCAAAGCTGGTTGCGCCCGCTTGTGCAGTAGCGGCACGCGCCGCAGGTGATCAGCGGGTTGGCGGTCACGCGCTGGCCTTCGCGCAGGTCAGGGCGAGACTGGCGGGCGCTGTCGCCAAGCGCCACCAGCGTGCCGGAGAATTCATGCCCGAAGATCAGCGGCGGTTTGCGGAGCGAATTCTGGCCCTCAAAGCCGCTGAGTTCCGAGCCGCAGATGCCGGAAAAGGCGACTTTGATGAGCGCCTGATCGGGTTCCAGTTCCGGCACGGGCGTCTGTCGCAGGTTCATCTGGTAAGGCGCTTCGTAGACCAGCGCCTGCATGGTCGTGGTCATGGCTGGCTCCGGTGGATTGATGGATAGCAGCGTTCGCTGGCGCAGATGATAACACTGAGCTGGGCTTAGATGGCTTGCGCCGTCTGTGTTATCTTTGAAACAATAGCCGGCACTTACGCTTTAACAACGACTTTTTGAGGAAAAACGATGACAGAACAAACCAATGGCAAGGACTGGATGGGGGCGAACCGGGGTATGACCCCGGAAGAAATTAAACGTTTTCTGGCCGGCCCCATCGTTGCGCGTATCGCGACCATCGACCCGGACGGCATGCCTTATATCACGCCGGTGTGGCAGGAATGGGATGGCGAAGCGCTGTGGGTTATCCCGCGCGAGCGGACCACTTTTGTGCAGCACCTGAAAACCAACCCCAATGTCGCCGTATCCTGCGCTCTGGACGTCAGCCCGTATACCCGCGTTCTGATGCGTGGCAAGGCCGAAATCGTCTTCGGGCCGGCGATCATGGAAGGCCAATGCCTTGAAATCGCCAACCGCATGGCAACGCGCTATTTAGGCGAGCATGGGCCTGAATATCTGGTGCCGACGCTCGACCGGCCACGCTATCTGGTCAAAATCGCGCCTGACTCGCTCGTCTCATGGGAAGGCGTGGAGTGGGCACGCAAGTACGTCGAGAAGTCCTGACGTTCAGCGCGCGTTCTGGGTTTGCCGTTCGGCCAGAAACTGGCGAATGCCTTCCAGCAGCCGGTCAATATCCGCTTCGGTGATGGCCGTGCCCATATGCCCGATGCGGATGACGCGCTCTTTCGCCTCGGCAAAGCCGGTCGTGATTCTGATGCCGTACGCTTCGGCCAGAAAGTTCACCAGTTCGCTTGAGCGCACGCCGTCCGGCGTATAGACCGCGGTCAGGCAGGGCGACATCAATTCATCATCGACCGATGGCGGCAAGCCCAAAGCGCGCAGCCCTTCGCGCAGGCGCGCGGCCAGTTGTTCGTAGCGCTGGATGCGCTGCGGCAGCCCCTCGCGCACCAGCGACTGCAACGCGGCCCGCAGCCCCAGAATGACCGATGTTGGCAGTGTTACGGGGAAGGGATGCCAGTCGCCCCAGTTCTCGACGTACCACTGCCAGCGTTTCAGGTCGAGATACCAACTGCGCGCCGGTTCGGTGCGCGCTTCGGCGACGGCCCAGGCACGCGGCCCGACAGCGACGACGGCCACACCCGGCGCGGCCCCAAGCCCTTTCTGCGACGCTGAGACGGTCAGGTCGATATTCCACGCGTCCATCTCATAAGGCACGCAACCGAGCGACGAAACCGTATCGACCATGCACAGGCGGTTGTGCTTACGCGCGACTGCTGCGATTTCGCGCACCGGATTGAGGACGGCGGTCGACGTTTCCAGATGCACGACGGCGACGGCGGTGATTGTGGGGTCGCCGGCTAGAACGCGGTCGAAATCGTCGGGCACGAGCGGTTCGCCTGGCTGGGCCACAACCGGGATCGGGATAACGCCATTTGCTTCCAGAACTTCCGTCAGGCGATGGCCAAAGTGTCCGTTCTGGCCGACGGCGACCTTCACACCCGGCGCGAAGGTGGTGTGCACGACGGCATCCAGCCCCAGACTACCGGAACCCGGCATGATGAAGACCTTGCCGGATGTGCCGATGACCTGTTGCAGCAGAGCGATGGTTTCGTTGTGCGCGGCAACCCATTCATCGCCATAATGTACGCGGACCGGCCCGCCCATCCATTCCAGAACTTCGCTATCGACGTCAATCGGGCCCGGAATCATCAATTTGAGAGGTTTCATAGGGGAGAACCGCCGTTTCTTCGCTTGCCTTGTCTGTTTGGTTGCGTTATACCATGCGGCGGTGCAGACTGGCAATCAGACCGCGTAACCTTTTGCTTCTATTTGATGGCATAACTATAATCGATTCGCCGTAATATAATCGCTGATAGTTTTATTGCTGCGTGGCTTTCCCATCATCCGCAGGCGCATCGTTGCACGCAGGCCGGAGACTGCCGTGGATACCGCTAGACCCGCTCAGACACCGTTTGACCGCTCCATTGTTCATTCGTCCCGGCAGTTCATGCTGCGCTATGGCGTGTATGTCTCGCTGGCCACGCTGCTGGTGCTTGCGCTGATTTTCACGCCCGATCTATATAAGGCGCAAAACCTCACGTTGATTCTCCGACAGGCGGCGCAGCTTGGTCTGGTGGCGATTGGCCAGACGCTGGTGCTGCTGGTCGCCGGGCTTGATCTGTCTGTTGGCGGCGTCATCGTTTTAACCAATGTCGTGATTGCCGAGGTGAGCAACGGCGATAACGCGCGCCTGCCGCTGGCGCTGGCGGTTGCGCTGGGGCTGGGCGCGCTGGTCGGCCTCGCCAACGGGCTGCTCGTCACCAGACGCAATGTGCCGCCGTTCGTGGCGACGCTCGGCGTGCTGGTGTTCATCACGGGCGCGCAGGTGGCCTACACGCGCGGTATACCGAGCGGTTTTGTCCCCAACGCGCTCAACGTCGTCAACCAGTCGGTCGGGCCGCTGCCGGTCTCGTTCCTGATCTGGGCCGGGTTCACGGCGCTGTTTTCCTTCCTGCTGTATCTCATGCCCTATGGCCGCCGGATTTACGCGGTCGGCAGCAACCGCGAGGCAGCGCGGCTTTCGGGGCTGCGCGTCAACCGCGTGCTGCTGTCGGTCTATGTCCTGTGCAGCCTGATGGCTGTGGCAGCCGGTATCGTGCTCAGCGGTTATGTCGGCTACATCGACCGCTATCTGGGCCGCGGCTTCGATCTCGACTCGATTGCCGCGGCGGTCGTCGGCGGGACTGCCTTTACGGGCGGTCGCGGTGGGCTGTTCGGGACCGTAGCCGGCGTGCTCATCATCCAGATTCTGAGCAGCATGTCGCTGCTGCTGGGCCTGAATGTTCAGGTTCAGTTTATCCTCAAGGGGCTGGTCATCGTCGCCGCGGTAGCGCTGTATACCATGGCTGCCCGTCGAGCCTGACGGAAACGCGTACAACAGAAAGGAGGAAATGCGGACGAGAGCTTTCGCCCGTCTTTAGGGGAATTTCGCGGTTCAGTGGAATATTGAAGGTGTTTCATTCAGGAGACGATCATGAGACTCAAACGCGTTTTTTCGGCGGGGCTGGTCTGTCTTTTGCTTCTGGGAGCCATGAGCCTGTACGCTCAGGAAGCGACCGAAGAACCCGCCTCTGGCGTGCAATTCACGGAAGAGGAGATTGCCGCCAGCCCGTACCTTGAAAGCCTGCTACGGCGGCAGAACGAAACTTATGACACGTCGGCATTCGCCAAGGAAGGTCCGTATCGTATCGCGCTGGCGTCGCAGGGGCCGACGAATTCGTGGGCCGCGCTGTTTGACGAGCATGTTCGCTGGCGTGTAGAAGAACTGGGGCCGGATGTTGTTTCCGAACTGCTGTACGCCGACGCTAACGGCAGCGCCGATATTCAGGTCCCGCAGGTGGAAGACCTGCTGGCGCAGGAACCCGATGCGCTGATTCTGGTGCCGATGGGCCGCGCGGCGCTTTCCGCCCCGGTGGAACGCGCGATGGCGCAGGGCGTGCCGGTCATTCTGTGCGCCAGCGGCGTGGACACCGATAACTTCGTCACCGAAATCGGTACTAACCTGTACCGTTCGGGCAAGTCGCTGGCGGAGTGGCTGGTCGATGAACTCGGCGGCGAAGGCAACATTTTGCAGATGAACGGCATTCCGGGCGTCGACACCGCCGAGATTGAGGCTCAGGCGGCGCGCACGGTGTGGGCTGCGAATCCCGGCATCAACGTGCTCGACGAGCAGTATGGCCAGTGGTCGACGGCTGAGGCCAAGCGCGTGATGGAACAGTGGATCGCGCAGTTTGGCGATCAGATCGATGGCATCTGGTCCAATGGCGCGCAGATGTCGATGGGCATCATCAGCGCTTATGAGGACGCCGGCCTGCCGATCCCGCCGATTGCGGGCGGCGAGTACATGAATGGCTTCCTGCGCGTGGCCGACGCGCATGGCGTCGAATTCTACGCGAAGCAGTATCCGCCGTCCATGAGCGTGCTGTGCGTCGATACGGCCATTCAGGTGCTGCGTGGCGAGCCGGTTCAGCGCTTCATCGACTTCCAGGATTACATCGAAGAAACCCGCGATTTCAGCCATGAAGAAATCGACGAGTTCTTCAATCCCAACTGGAGCGACGACGTGTTCGGGCCGGTCTTCTTCCCCGAAGAGCGTCTGGCCGAACTGGGCTATCTGGTTGAGAGCAGCGAAGGCTGATCCTGACGCGACTATGGAGTGTCCGGGCGCGCGCCCGGACACTCGGCTTCTATACCGATGACTGACACTTCACCGGATACCATCCTCGAAATGCGCCAGATCGCGAAGGCGTTTGCCGGCGTTCAGGCGCTGAAAGGCGTCTCGTTCTCGTGCCGCGCGGGGCAGGTTCACGCGCTGGTGGGCGAAAATGGGGCCGGCAAATCCACGCTGATGAAGATCCTCGCGGGCGCGTACCAGCCGGATAGCGGCGAAATCATCTACAAAGGCAGGCGCTATACCAGCCTGAGTACCCGCGAAGCGCTGGATAACGGCATTCGCATCATCTATCAGGAACTCAACCTGCTGCCGTACATGACGGTGGCGGAGAATATCTTTCTGGGCCGCGAACCCCGCACCGGTCTTGGGCTGATCGACACGAAAAAGCTGTACGCCGACGCGGAGGCTATCCTGCAGCGGCTGGAAATGCCGCTCGACGTTCGCCAGCCGGTCGGCGAGCTGACGGTCGCGCGCCAGCAGATGGTCGAAATCGCCAAGGCGCTGTCGCAGCGCGCCGATGTGATCGTCATGGACGAACCATCGGCGATTTTGGCCGGGCATGAGCTTGAAACGCTGTTTTCCGTCGTCGAGTCGCTGGTGCGGCAGGGCGTCGCCGTCATCTATATCTCGCACCGGCTGGACGAGGTATTCCGAATCGCCAACGAAGTCACCGTGTTGAAGGACGGGCAGGTGGTTGGCACGCACCCGATCGAAGCGCTGACGCGCGCGCAGTTGATCCAGATGATGGTCGGGCGCTCGCTCGATGAAGCCTTCCCGCACGGGCAACCACGGCGCGGCGCGCCCGTGCTGACGGTCGAAGGTGTGACGACTGCCGCCGTGCGCGACATTCATCTGACGCTGCACGCCGGCGAGATTGTCGGGCTGGCGGGGTTGGTCGGTTCCGGGCGCACGGAGCTGGCGCGGGCGCTGTTCGGCGCGGATCGCCTGCAAAGCGGCACGGTGTGGCTGAACGGCGAGGTGGTTACCCTGTCTTCGCCGGCGCAGGCTGTCGATGCCGGTATTGCGCTGGTCCCGGAAGATCGCAAGACGCAGGGGCTGTTCATGGAGTTGCCCATTCGCAACAACATCACCCTGACCGTGCTCGACAAGCTGACGCGCTACGGCGTTATTCGTCGGCGCGCCGAAGCCGAACGGGTTGATCAGGCGCGCCGGGAACTGGCGATTGCCATGGCGTCTGCCAGCGCCGAAGTCCAGTACCTGAGCGGCGGCAACCAGCAGAAGGTTGTGCTGTCAAAATGGCTGGCGCGCGCGCCCAAAGTCATCATCCTCGACGAGCCTACGCGGGGCATCGATGTCGGCGCGAAATTCGAGATTTACCAGTTGATGCGGCAGTTGACCGAACAGGGCGTGGCGATCCTGATGATTTCAAGCGAACTCACGGAAATTCTGGGCATGAGCGATCGCATACTTGTGATGCGGGATGGGCGGATTGTCGGGGAATTGGCGCGCGAGGAGGCGACCGAAGAGCGCGTGATGCAACTGGCGACTACCGGAAGCCTGCTGCCAGCGACAACCGAACTGCCGGGCTACACGGGGAGTGACGCATGACGACTGTCGCCGCAGCCCCGGCTACGACCGAAACCCGCTGGCGCTTTTTCCGCCGCAACGCACCCTATCTGATCGTTTACGCGCTGATTCTGGTGATCGCGGTTTTCGGCACGCTCAGTTCCGAGCGCTTTTTGACCGACCGCAATCTGCTCAACGTTTTCCGGCAGACGGCATTTCTTGGCACGATCGCGCTGGGGCAGACGCTGGTCATCCTGACCGGCGGCATCGACCTGTCCGTTGGCTCGCTGGTCAAGCTGTCGGTGCTGGTTTCGGCCATTCTGATGAACGGCGAATCGAGCAATATGGGCGTTGCCATCGCGGCAACACTCGGTCTGGGCGTGCTGGTCGGTTTCATACATGGGCTGCTGATCACCCGGCTGAACGTGCCACCGTTTGTGGTGACGCTCGGCTCCTACAGCATCCTCTATGGCATCGCCCTGACGATAACGACCAATCCGATTGGCCGCGCCGCGCCCGAAATGCTGCGTTTTTATGACCTTCGCATCGGGCCGATTTACGCGCCGACGATTGTTTTCATCATTTTGCTGGTCGCGCTGTCGTTCGTGCTGCGGCGCACGACCTTTGGCCGCTACATTTACGCCGTGGGCGGAAACGAGCAGGTGGCGCGTCTGTCGGGCATCCCCGTGAAGCGCGTCAAGTTTGGCGTCTATATTCTGTGCAGCCTGCTGGCCTCGCTGACCGGGCTGTTCTGGCTCAGCCGTATGGGCATCGGCGACCCGGTGATCGGCGACGGGCTGGAGTTGCAGACGATCACGGCGGCCATCCTCGGCGGGACGAGCCTGTTTGGCGGGCGCGGCAGCCTGTGGGGAACGTTGGGTGGCGCGCTACTGCTGAGCCTGACGGCCAACGTACTCGTCGTCCTGAACGTCAACCAGTGGATTCAGCAGTTGATTCAGGGCGCCATCATTCTGACCGCCGTCGCGCTCTACAAACAGAAATCCCGGTAGGAGGCCGCGCACGCCTGCCGGGTTACAACAGGTTCGGCGGCACGCCAAGCTGTCTGAAATAGGCGGCGGCCTTGTCTACATGTTCCTTGCCATAGCGCAGTGAAATTTGCAGATGGCCGGGGACCAGCGCGTCGAAGTCGAGCTTTTCGACCTTGAAGACGCTGCTGGCATAGGCATCGATGCGGCAGTCATGGATGTTCTGCAACAGGATACGGCCTCCCCAGAAGACCAGATCCGCGCCGAGCAGGTAGGTGCGGTCCCGCCCCTGCATGTGAAAGCTGAGATGGCCGTCGCAGTGGCCCGGCGTCTCATAGGCCGTCAGTTTTAGATCGCCGACTTCGATGACATCGCCTTCGACAAGTTCACGGTCGACCGGGCAGGGCGGCAGGTGGAAATCCTGCGGGTAAAAGCCCGCCGCTTTGGCGACATCAAGCGCGACCGCTTTTTCGTCGCCGCTGCGAATGACGGGGGCAGCGAAACGTGAGCTAAAGACCTCGACATCGAGCCGTTTCTGCGCTTCGGCGGCTGCGCCGATATGGTCGCAGTGGTAATGGGTCAGGATCAGCTTGCGTACCCGCTTTGGATCGAGGCCGTCCTGACGCATGTTGTCCAGAATCGTGTCGAAGTCGCCCGGCATGCCAAGGCCTGGGTCTATCAGCGCCAGTTCCGAGCCACCATCGAGGACGAAAACATGGCAATCGAGCACGCCGGACAGGCCAAAGCCGAAGCGACCGCCGCCGACGACGTAGAGATCATGGGTCAGTTTCATGAGAGCCTTCCTGATGCGCGCGACAATCTGAACAAATCTTACTGAACGTGCAGGCGCAGGACAAACAAAACGCCGCCCCGATACGTACCGGGGCGGCGTTTCATGGGTTTGCGAACTCGCTCAGGCGCGCAGTCTGGGCTTGTGAACCACCCGCCACGTCAGGAACGCCAGACCAACGACGAGCATCGACAGCGACCAGACGATGAGCCACTCCGTATTCAACGCGCTGACGACGCTGCTGTTGACGCTGATGTTATTGGCGACGATGAGATTCTGCATGGTGAAAACCGTCGTCGCGTGAAAGACAAGCTGCGGCAGCAGGACGCCGAGCGAGATCGAGACAATATCGATCACCATCTCTCGCCGCAGCCCGCCGGTCGTGGCGTTGCTGAAATAGCAGATGGCGACCAGCACGGCCAGACCGTACTGGTTGACCATGTGGACGATCTGCATGACGGTCGAATCCTGCGGTGCGGTCAGGCCAAGCGCCAGATGCGCCTGCCGAACAGCCTCCTGATACGCGCCGGCGCACAACAGCAGGATCAGCATCGTGATGACGCCGAATACCGCCAGCGCGTCGATTTTCAGCGCGCTGTAGCCCTGTTCCAGCCACGAGAGCGCGTTACCGAGCGTATTGGTTCGGGTTTCCTGCATGGGACCCTCGCTCCAAAACTTACAGAAAATTTGTTCTATTATCGCAAAAATCGCCACGATTGAAAAGAGGAGACGTACATGAATATGAGTAGAAATGCGTTAGAAATTTCGTGGCTGCCGGTTGCGGCGGCTGCGAGGGCGTTGAGCTGGAAAGCTGTTAGTAACGCACCCCGTTCAGCAGCAATTCATTCCGCAGCAGCAGCGCTCGTGGATCGATGACGCGCTGCCGGTCGATGAGGTAGCGCAGGGTGTGGTCGACGGCCATGAGTACGGCGGTGTCGAGGTCGCGCTCGGCTGCCTCGCGCAGCGCCTCCACGCCCGGAAAATCGCGCCCCGGCTCGATCAGATCGGCCAGAAAGACGATTTTCTCCAGCGTTCCCATGCCGGGCGCGCCGGTGGTGTGGTGGTTGCAGGCCGCCGCCAGTTCCGGGTCGTTTAGCTCGAAGATGTCCGCAGCCAGCGCGTAGGCGACAATGCCATGCAGCAACATCGGCACGGCCCGGTCGCCTTCGGTGATCGGCAGATGGTTCGCCTCGGCATAAGCCAGCAGGTCGTCGTCCGGCCAGTGTTTGGCGGCGTCGTGAATCCAGCCGGCGAGACGGGCGCGCGCCACGTCGTCCGGCGC